>NZ_ASZT02000136.1:0-14279 GCF_001006065.1 Sphingobacterium sp. IITKGP-BTPF85 | reverse complement strand
AAAGTTATGCTACATGAGCACGTAACATCCAAGCCATCTTTTCATGCTGCGCTAGTAAACCAACAAGAAAATCTTCAGTCGCCTGATCTCCAGCTTTTTCAACCGCATCCAAATTTCCTCTAATATTCATAATAACAGATTCATGATCTGACAGTAATTCCTTGAAAAACCCTTTACTATCTGTATGTTCGTACTTCGTCTCTGTAAGATGGGTCAATTCTAGATATTTGGCGTATGAACCTACTGCATAATGTCCGATTTGACGGATGCGTTCTGCGACTTCATCAATAATTTCTGCCAATTCATTATACTGCGATTCCAAAAATAAATGCGCGGCATGAAAATCTGGACCTTCAACATTCCAATGTGCATTTCTTGTTTTTTGATACACAATACTTCATCCGCTAACACATTATTCAAAATAGCGGCTACCTTTGCCAAGTCTGCTTCTTTAATACCAATTTTTGCTTTCATAATGAATTATTTTACAATTTATTTAAATTATTAAAATCACTGTTACTTGATATACAATATTAATAAAATGAGGCCGTAAAGCCCATTAATTAAGAAATAATATTGTCATAAAAATAACATCATTTTTGTACTTTTGTACGCATAATGAAAACAACAATGATGAAGGGGAATTGTTTGAACGGTGATCTATACTTTCACGAATTTAATGAGGAAATCAAGGAAATACTTTTACCTACACATTTTACTTTCCCCTTCTGTTATGAACCACATGAACTGGCAAAACAAGCCTGCGCATCTGTTCAAGAATATATTCTTACTCAAACGGAATGGGTTCATAATTTTGGTTTAAACGAAAAAATGGATGGACAGGCCATTGGTAAAATGTTCGGTGTATTAATTGTCCAAGATCAAGATGGTCATATTGGATTTCTAGCTGGTTTCTCCGGTAAACTGGCTGGCAAAAATGATCATCGCTATTTTGTACCTCCGGTTTTTGATATGTTAACGGAAAATTCTTTTTTTCTATTAGAAGAGGAACACCTCAATAACCTTAATAAGCAAATTACAGCATTAGAGCAGAGTGAAACAGGTACGCAACTGAAAGAAAAGCTCGATGACACTAAAGTGAGGCTGGATCAGCAATTGGCCAACTTTAAAGAAAATCTGAAAATTCAAAAGAAAGAACGTAAACAACTGCGAGACAAATCAAAATTAACCCTATCAGCTGCATCATATCAACTGCTTGAAGAAGATCTGATCAAACAGAGTTTAAGAGATAAGTTTGAACTGAGTGTTTTCCAAAAACAATATCACCATGATATTTCCATCGCTGAAAAACCGCTAAATGATCACCTCAATATAATAGCCGATTTAAAAGAAGAGCGTAAAAAACGTTCTGCACAGTTGCAAAATCAATTATTTGCACAATACAATTTTAAAAATGCGAAAGGGGAAACTAAAAATGTCATTGACATTTTTAACGCATACAATTTGCAACCACCTGCTGGATCTGGTGAATGTGCCGCACCAAAACTATTGCAATTTGCTTATTTAAATGATTACAAGCCAATTGCGCTTGCCGAATTTTGGTGGGGACAATCGCCTTCGGCTGAAGTACGAAGACATCAAAGCTACTACCCTGCATGTCGCAATAAATGTGAACCTATTCTCGGCTTTATGCTTGAGGGATTACAGGTTGATAAAAATCCGATGCTCGAAAGCCCTGATGAAGGCATTGAACTCCCCATTATTTACGAAGATGAAAGCCTGATCATTATAGATAAGCCTGAAGAATTCCTATCCGTCCCTGGCATACATGTTAAAGATTCGGTCTATACACGCATGCTTAAAAAATATCCCGATGCAGGGCCTTTAATTGTTCATCGGTTAGATATGTCTACATCCGGAATTCTTGTGATAGCCAAAACTAAAGAAGCTCACAAATTTATTCAGAGTCAATTTATCAACCATACCATCGTCAAGCAATATATTGCTTTACTTGATGGCATTATCGGTACCGATTCTGGAATTATATCACTACCTCTACGGGTTGATCTTGACGATAGACCTCGACAGTTAGTCTGTTATGAACATGGAAAGAAAGCAGTTACTAAATGGGAAAAAATCGAAATTATAAACGGTAAAACCAAAGTGCGATACTTTCCATTGACAGGAAGAACACATCAACTTCGCCTTCATTCTGCTCATCCTAAAGGAATGAACTGTCCTATTGTTGGAGACGATCTTTATGGTCAAAAATCTGATCGATTACACTTGCATGCTGCTTATATTGAGTTTAACCACCCTACCACAAAAGAGCGCATTCATTTTGCGTCGGAACCCAATTTTTAAAAAATCAAAACAACATCGTTGACCTTTTTGTTACAATAGTCAACGAGATTGGTTGTATTTAGGTCGAATTTCATCATAAAGAAGTAAAATTATAGTCAGTTTATTCTGACATTAAAACAAATGTACTGCTATTCAACAAGTTAATAGTCGATTAATAAAAATAGTGAAGTTAAAAAATTGTAAATGTTTTATTAATTCTTAATTTTTTATTTCTTTTGCATACAACTTATTAGAACTTTTAAGTTAAAAAGTCAGAAATTAAGATGGTGTTATAACACGTATCGGTAATTTGTGATATAATTAATGTAAAATTATGGAATACCAACGTAGTAGCAGTACAATTGCAAAAACACTATTTTTACTGGCATCAGTCATGTTAGTAAGTATTACTGCAGCATTAGGCCAATTAAAAACAGTACAGGGTGTCGTTAAGGACAGCAAGACAAAACAACCGATCGGCTATGCGACAGTTGCTGTTGTTGGAGCACCTGCTGCCCCCGGCAATGCGACTTCGACTGAAGAATCCGGACGGTTCACCTTAAAATTTCCAAAGAATTATGTGAAAATCCGTGTATCAAGTATTGGGTATGATTATAAAGATGTATTTGTTACAAATGACGAAACGCAACAGATCGAGGTATTGATGGAATCTCAGGACAATACCCTTGATGAGGTTGTAGTCAGAGCAAAAAAGAGAAAGTATACAAACAAAGATAATCCTGCTGTCGCATTGATCCGTAAAGTAATCGAAAATAAAAGTAAAAATAGATTAACAGGGCAACAATTCGCGCAGTATGACCAATACGAAAAGATCTCTTTAGGACTGAGCAATTTGTCAGAGAAATTTGTAAACAAGAAGATATTCAAAAATTACCAATTTCTTTTTGAAGTAGATGATTCGGCTAAAACTGCAAATAAATATCTATTGCCTGCTTTTATGGAAGAGAAACTTTCAAAAGTATATTTTCGTAAGGACCCTAAAAAAACAAAACAATATATCATAGGAGAGCAACGTGCGCAATTTGATCCCAAATTTATTGATAATGATGGTTTAAGTGCATATTTCAATAAACTTTATGAGACAGTAGATATTTACGATAACAATATCACGCTGGTAACGAATCAATTTTTAAGTCCAATCGCCAACTCGGCTCCCACATTTTACAAGTTTTTTATCACAGATACGATAAAAACACAGCAACCGTGGTTAGTTGAACTTAGTTTTTTTCCACGCAATAAAGCGGACATGCTTTTCAAAGGCCAGTTATATATTACACTTGATGGTAACTATGCTGTACAAGGTGCTAATATGACTGTCGCTGATGATATCAATTTGAACTTTGTAAGGGACATGAATATTGAACTCAAATTTGATCAGGATGAGAGTAAAAGATTCTATTTAAGTCAAAGTACACTTGGTATTGATTTTTCTTTAACAGATAAAGGAACAGGTATTCGTGGTAATAGAACTGTCAACTATAAAAATTATAAAACTGGCGTTGTTCAACCGGATAGTATTTATAGTGGTCCTGAAACGGTAATTGCTTACAATATAGCAGATGGAAAGGGTACTCGAAAACTTTTTGATACGCAACGTCAAATTCCTTTAACGAAAAATGAGCTGAATATTTATCATAATATCGACACCCTGCAACAGATTCCTTCTTTTAAAACCTTTATGGATATTGCAGCTTTGGTATTATCGGGATATAAACAGGCTGGTCCTGTTGAAATTGGTCCGGTAAATACTTTTTATAGCTTTAACCCTGTCGAAGGATTTAGACTTCGTGTTGGTGGTAGAACTACAGAATCATTCAGTAAAAGATTTTATGCTGAATCGTATGCTGCGTATGGATTTAAAGATGAAAAATGGAAATACTTTTTAAGCGGAACCTATGCTTTCAACAATAAGTCGGTTTATTCATTTCCACAACACTACATCCGGGCATCGTTCCAGCGTGACACCAAGATTCCTGGTCAAGCTTTAGAATTTATACAAGAAGATAACTTTTTGTTATCCTTCAAAAGAGGTGATAATGAAAATTACATCTATAATGATGTCTATCGCGTAGATTATAGAAAAGAATTTGAAAATCGCTTAAGTATTGGATTGGGATTTAATGCAACAAAACAATCGCCAGCAGGATCTTTAAGGTATCAGATCATAGATGATAATGGTCAAACTAAAGTGTTCAACGAAATCAATTCAACAGAATTATCAGTAAATATTCGCTACGCTCCGAATGAACAGTTTTATCAAGGAAAGCTTTATCGTACTCCCATATTTAATGAATACCCTATTTTTAACTTTAACTACACGGCTGGACTTAAAGATGTATTCAAAGGCGAATATAGTTATCACAACTTAACGTAGGAGCATTCAAAAGATTTTACCTGAGCCAGTTCGGCTATGCAGATATTGATGTCGCAGGTACTTATATTGCTGGTAAAGGAATTCCATTTCCTTTCTTAACGATACACCGTGCGAATCAGACTTATGCATATCAGCTTAATTCTTACAACTTGATGAACTTCTTGGAATTTGTCAGTGACCACCATGCATCCGCTAATATACAATACTACATGAATGGTTTCTTGTTAAACAAAATTCCAGGTATTAAAAAGCTAAAACTTCGTGAAGTATTTAGTTTTAAAGCTGTGTACGGTGGGCTTCGAGATGAGAATAACCCAGATCATTCTGACAAAGTATTTGACTTTCAGAAAAATGCTGACAATATACAATCTTCGTACACCTTTGGATCGGATCCATACATGGAGGCTAGTGTTGGATTGTCCAATATTTTCAAAATACTTCGCGTAGATTATGTCCGGAGATTAAATTATCTTGATCACCCAGGTGCTCCTAAATCGGGCATAAGGGCTAGAATAAAATTTGATTTCTAACATAAAAAGGCTTTCTAATAATAGAAAGCCTTTTTTTTATAATATGATTTTAAAGCTTATTTACCTTCCAGTGCGGAAATAAACGGAGCGCGGAATTTAGGATCTTTCTCTTTAAATTCTAAAGATTTTTTATACGTATCAATGTTGAAAAACATTTCAGCCGGTTCTCCTGACTTTTGCTCTAAAAATAATTTAAAGCTATAAGTTGCTGTTTTATCAAGATCAGCATTTACTTTATTTGAAGAGAAAACTGTCGGTACCAATGTTGCACTTGCGAAAGGACCAGAAGCTGGTACTTCATATATTTTACCCAATGCTTTTATAAAAGCATCACTCTCTGCACCTAAAGAAGAAATTTTAATTTTACCTTTTGTAAAACCAACATCTTCATTAGCGACATCATCAATAATTCCGGCAGGGATAAGATTTACGACTTCTACTTTCAATCCAACAGTATCTCCTTTGAAGGTACTTTTAGCCGTATAGATGTAACTAGAATCCGTTTTCACATCATCAACAATACGTAAGAAAAGATGTTTATTATTAGTGACAGGTCCATCAATGGTCAATTCCTCAATAGGAATGTTACTTTTTTTGATTTATCGCCACCTTGTTGGTTTTGGGTAGTGTTGTCACATGCTGTCGCAAAAGCTAACGCAGATAGAACAGCAATTTGATTTATTTTTCTCATCTTTTTCAGTAATTATGTTTATCAGTAAAATCGTTTACTAAAACTAACGATTTTTACTGATAAACAAATAAAATAGATTGATTGTTTTACTTAATTAAAGCATCATATAAGATTTCTACAGGGTGGTAAGAATGTCTTGCCGCTCCATCTTTAATCTGGTGCCGGCAAGATGTACCTGCCGCAGCAATCCATGTAGAAGAATCCGTATTTCGGACAGTAGGCAACAAAACCAATTCTGCTACTTTCATCGAGATGTCGTAGTGTTCTTTTTCATAACCAAATGATCCCGCCATACCACAACAGCCTGATGGAATCACCTCTACTTGGTAGTTTTGAGGAAATGACAAGACTTTCTCTGTTGTTTCTACTAAATGAAATGCTTTTTGATAGCAATGTCCATGCAACTTAATTGTTTTCTCACGCGTACTGAACTGCTCTTTTTGAATACGGCCAGCTTCAATCTCTTTCAGTAAAAACTCATCAAACATCAATGCATTTTTAGCTACTCTACTTGCATCTTCATAGAGATCCGAATCTACCAAAGAAAGATATTCATCTCTAAAGGTAATGATACCCGATGGTTCTATTCCTAATAAGGGGGACTCCTCTGTTATTAGATCTTTCAAAAAAGTAATATTTTTATTAGCGATCTTCTTCGCTTCTTTAACCAGACCTTTTGAAAGATAAGTTCGGCCACTCTCAATATGTTTTGGAATAATCACTTCATAGCCTAAAGCAGTTAGTAATTTATATGCTGTAATACCTATTTCGGCATCGTTATATTCTGTAAATTCATCTGCGAATAAGTATACGCGCCGCTTTGCATCTGTCTTGTTTTTCTGTTTTCTCACCCATTGTGACAATGTAGTACCAGCTACCAAAGGCAGTGATCTCTTAGGGGCAAAACCAATGGTTCTTTTTACAAGGCCCGCTAAAAAGTCATTTTTGACAACAAAGTTGTATAAGGGCGCTACCAGTGATCCTAATTTTTGAGATTCTGTGAAATTTGCAATCACTCGCGACCGGAAGGGCACACCATGCTCATCGTAATAATGTTGTAAAAACTCGGCTTTCATCTTAGCTACATCAACACTAGAAGGGCATTCAGTTTTGCAACCTTTACATGATAAACATAAGTCCATCACTTCTTTTAATTCTTCATGGTCAAACCGGTTCTCTTTTGTTGAATTTGTCAAAAATTGACGCAACATATTGGCACGGGCGCGTGTAGTATCCTTTTCATCGCGTGTAGCCATAAAAGAGGGACACATCGTTCCACCGGTAATTTCTGTTTTTCGGCAGTCACCTGATCCGGAACACTTCTCGGCCAGACGTAGGATACTTTCCTCTTTCGAAAAATCGAAATAGGTCTTTATCTGTGTTGTATTTTTATTATTATCATAACGGAGATGGGTGTCCATTGGTGGTGTATTTACAATCTTATTGGCATTAAATACGCCTTTAGGATCAAATATTTCTTTAATCTGCTCAATGAGTTTAAAGACTTTTCCTCCTAAAACTTTCTCAATAAACTCACCTCTCAGACGACCATCACCATGCTCACCACTTAAAGATCCATTGTATTTTAAAACTAAATCTGTTGTCTTTTCTAAGATCGAGCGAAAAGTTTTTACCCCCGATTCTGTTTTTAAATTAACAAAAGGCTCAATATGGAGTTCTCCTGCTCCAGCATGCGCGTAATAAGATGCGTGAACTCCCTCTGCAATCAATAAATTTTGAATATCTGCTACATATGCAGGTAAATCTTCCGGAGAAACCGCACAATCCTCAATCAAATTAACCGGCTGACTATCTCCGGGTAAATTACGGATTAACCCTAAACCCGCCTTCCGTACATCCCAAACCAAATTGGTCTGCTCACCTGTTATATATGGATAAGCATAACCCAAATGCTTTTCAATCAACGCGGCCTTCAATGCCATCGCCTTTGCTTCCACTTCATCTGGCGTATTTCCTCTGAACTCCACTATAAGCAAAGCTTTGGGATCACCTTCTATAAAAAAACGATTATATTGATAAGTGGGGTGCCCGACAGTAAAATCCATGATATACTTATCGACAAGTTCCGAGGCTTCGGGATTATGTGACAAAGCAATCACATTACCTTCCATACACGCAATCATATCGTCAAAGTGGATACATAGGAGACCTAATTCTTTAGGCGGTAATGGTAATAATTGCAACTTGGCCTCTGTAACGATCGCTAGGGTTCCTTCAGAACCAGCTAATAGACGGCACATATTGAAAGGAGCAGTTTTATCCGATACCATATCCAGTGCATATCCTGTATTTCGTCTTGTTATCGACCGCTTGGGATATCCCGATGCTATTGCCTGCATATTTTCTTCCACTGTCAACATCGCATTCAATTCGCGGTAAATTGCACCTTCCCTATCTTTTTGTATTAATTTCTTGAAATAAGATGCTTCGTCCAACGCTTCAAATACGACCTCAGACTGATCATCTAATATGACATTCGCTGTTAATAAATTTTGACGGGTATCGCCCCATACAATGGAATGTAATCCGGAGGAATTATTACCGATCATTCCACCAATCATCGCACGACTTGCTGTTGAGGTTTCTGGACCAAACATGAAGCCAAATGGTTTGAGGTAATGATTGAGATCATCACGAATAACACCAGGTTGCACACGCACCCATTGTTCTTCGACATTTAATTCAAGTATCTTATTAAAATACTTCGAGATATCCATAACGATACCATTTCCAACAACCTGACCAGCTAAGGATGTACCTGCTGTCCTCGGAATAATCGTAATGCCGTTTGCAGATGCAAACTGTATTAAAATTTTGATATCTCCACTATTTCTGGGAATCGCTACAGCTAAAGGTAGTTCTTGGTACACGGATGCATCAGTGGAATAGGCAAGACGGATGGTATGGTGATAAGCAGAATCATCATAATACAAGTCCCCCGTTAAAGATTGCGATAATTGATCTAAAGAAATATTTTCCTTCACAGTATGGTATAATTTGTATCAACAAATCTAACTATTTTAAATAATGAAAAGAATTGATAATGCAAGAAAATGAAAAAACAATATTAAACATGCATAAAAACGCATGTATATGATTTTTTGATGCTGCAAATAAGATGTACTTTTGCAGTAAAATATTTTAAGATGCGTAAAACCCTCATGCGATATAGCCTTCACTCCGACTTCGTCATCTATCTGATTCGTATTTTGATCGGTTTTTCTATTGGTTACTTTTATATATCAGCTTTCCTGAATATTCAGCAATATGGGCTTTAATTTCTATTGTTTTAGTGATTTCTCCGGATGATAATGAAGCAACAAAAATTGCTTTTGATAGAACTAAGTCTAATTTTATTGGTTCGGCGACGGGTATACTGTTTTATTTTACCAATCTTCCTCAGATGTGGTCTATGCTTTTGGGCGTCATCACATCCGTCGCTATATGCAGGTTATTCAATATCCTAAGTGTGGCCCGTACAGCAATGGTAGCCATGATCATTGTCGTGGTTCATGAACATCAATTAAAGTCATATGTTGCCGCACTCGATCGTTTTGCCTGTGTCACTATTGGTTGTCTCATAGGATTGATTGTCACCCTTAGCACCAGTTATATCATTAAAATATTACGTGAAAAATACTCGATGGAAACCTTTAGCGAATAATATTCGATGAGACACCTAAAATACCAAAGATAATTCAAAAGAACACAAATACCCTAATAATCAGATTATTAAATAATAAAAAACTAGTACTCAGGCTAGTGAAAAGACTATTTGTTCTAAAAAAAATAACCTCGAAAATAGAATTATATTCTGAATTTAACTAAATAATTTGAATATTATTCGAAATATCACTACCTTTGCATTCGATATGACAAAAGTAGAATATAATTTAGATCATGTAGATTTCAAAATCTTGCGTTTAATGCAGGATAATGCTCGAATCAATAATGCTGATATAGCAAGAGAGCTTAGTATGGCTCCTTCTGCGATTTTAGAACGTGTTAAAAAATTAGAGCAAAAAAATGTAATCCTACAATACAACGCCAAGATAAATCCAGCGGCAATTGATCAGAAATTACTATCGTTTATATTTATCAAAGCGAACGATATAATTGGAGAACAGAAAGTCGGTATTCTTCTAGCAGAGATACCCGAAGTGCAGGAAGTGCATGATATTGCTGGAGATGATGGTTACCTAATCAAAGTTCGGACGGCTGATTCTACTGCGTTAGTCGATTTGATGCGTAACACTTTGGGAAAAATTGAAGGAATAATTTCAACAAGAACCACAATTGTTTTGCAAACAGTGAAAGAAGAACAACAATTAGTTATACCGGAATAATTTAGGAAAGGAATAGAGAGATGTTAAATAATAAAGTACAACAAGCAAGCCCTTTAATGATCGTACTCGCGTATGCTGTCGTATACATTGTATGGGGGTCGACTTTTTTCTTTATTGAAAAAGCGCTTCACAGTTTCCCGCCATTCATTTTAGGATCTTTTAGGTTTATTACTGCAAGTATTTTGCTGATGGGGTACTGTGTATTGAAGGGTTATAAAATATTCAACAAGAGAGCAATCCGCGATTCTATTGTTGTCGGATTTTTACTCTTATTTATTGATATGGGTGGTCTTATCTGGGCAGAGCAATATGTTTCAGGTGGTGTTGCAGCGATTATTGCGGCAGCAGCGGCGATTTGGTTTGTTATTCTTGATAAACCAAAATGGAAAGAAAATTTCAGCAGTAAATCTACCATCGCTGGTTTGATTTTAGGCTTTGCTGGTGTTGTTTTACTCTTTGTAGAGCAAATCATCGCAAGCAAATCTTCTGCAAATAAAGAAATAACCGTTATTGCTTTAGTGATTATGGTGCTTGGATCTATCGCCTGGACCGCAGGTTCATTATATTCCAAATACCAGAAGAAAAGTCAGCAAGAAGAGACGGAAGATTTACATGTCTCCGTAAAGACTGCATGGCAGATGATTACAGCAGGTATATTATTTACAATTGTTGCCAGCTTAAATGGTGAATTTGCTCATTTTAGTTTTCAACAGGTAACGCCTATCGACTGGTTTAATATATCGTACTTAATTGTTTTTGGATCTATTTTAGCATTCAGTTCTTACATCTGGTTGCTATCAGTAAGACCTGCTACGGAAGTAAGTACATATGCCTATGTTAATCCTATTGTAGCATTGGTATTAAGTTACTTTTTCAGTAGCCATGCCGTGACATACATACAAGTAATAGGCCTAGTTATTATATTGGTTTCCGTATTGCTGATGAACTGGAAATTATATAAGAATAATAAAATGGTTGCAAAAATCACAAAAACTACCATTGCAGATCGTCGGAAATCAATACGATTGAGAAATCAAAGAGATGCTGTGGTCAGAAAAGACATTAAAAAACCAGAGGTTGCCAATTAGAAAAAGCGCCTTCTTTTGCATATTGATAATAAAAGCTTAACAAAAATGTTAGGCTTTTATTATCTACATTTGTACCGAAAACACTTATTACATGATGAAACTTACTATACATCAACTTCAATATGTAACCTCGGGTTTTTAGCTATTTTACTTAGCACATCTTGCAGCAAAAATTAAGTCCTGTCCAAAAGGACTTTAAGCAATACGAGATCAATAAAAGCACCGTTGAGGATACCGCGATCGTAGCTATTTATAGTCCGTATAAAAAGCAAATGCAGGCAGAGATGAACCGGGTAATCGGCTTCTCGGAAGTTGCATTGACTAAAGAAAAGACTCCTGAAACTTAATGGGAAATTTCTTTACACAAGCCTTATTGGTTGCCAGTGAAAAAATCAACAACAAGGCTGATATCGCTTTTGCAACAAAGGGCGGTATTCGCAATGAAATAAAAGCGGGAGATATTACTGTAGAGAGTGTTTTTGAGGTTATGCCATTTGAAAATCAACTTACAGTGATGGAGCTGAGCGGTGAACAAATTGAACAACTCGCCAACTTTATAGCGGCAACAGGGGGGCAACCTGTTTCAGGAATTACATTATCTATCCAAGACAAAAAGCCAATAAATATTCAGGTACAGGGAAAAGATATAGATAAAAATAAAACCTATAAAGTAGTCACCTATGATTACCTAGCGAATGGAGGAGACAATTTAGATTTATTTACACATGCGCTTAAAAGAACTGATTATCCTCAAAAAGTAAGGGAAAGCTTGATGGACTATATTTCCAGCTTTACAAAAAATGGTCAAAAAATTAATATGCAATTAGATGGAAGAGTTAAAATCATTAAATAGAAGAGGCTTTATAAAGACTGCCGCAGGCCTTTCTGCAGCAGTAACCCTTGGTACGTTACCATTCTCATCATTTGCAGGTTCAAAAAAATAAAATTAACCATTCTACATACCAATGATGTTCACAGCAGAATTGAACCCTTTCCTATGGATGGCGATAGATATCAAGGATTGGCAGGAGTTGCACGCAGAAGTACACTTATCAAAAAAGTAAGGGCTGAGGAAGATCATGTTCTTTTGTTGGACGCAGGCGATATGTTCCAAGGTACTCCCTATTTTAATCTGTTTGGAGGGAAATTAGAGCTTGACTTAATGACCAAATTGGGATATGATGCGGGTACATTTGGTAATCACGAATTTGACAATGGGTTAAATGGGCTTATCAAATATCTGGATCACGCCAAATTTCCTTTTTTAACGGCAAACTATGACTTCACAGGAACAGTGCTGGAAGGAAAAACACAAGATTATACCATCTTCAAAAAAGGTGGAGTGAAGATTGGTGTTTTTGGTTTAGGGGTAGATATTGAAGGGCTGGTTGATCCGAATAATTTCAAAGGCATGAAATACCTGGATCCAATTCTTGTTGCGAACCGTGTGGTCAAAGAATTAAAGGAAAAGCATAAATGTGACCTTGTCATTTGTCTATCTCATTTAGGTTATCAATACGAAAGTGAGAAGGTATCCGACCTCGTATTAGCTTCCAAGACTAGTGATATCGATTTAATCATTGGTGGACATACGCATACCTTTTTGAAAGAACCTACTTTTGTAACAAACTTAAAGGGAACAAAGACAGCCGTTAACCAAGTGGGTTTTGCAGGAATAAATTTAGGAAGAGTTGATATTATTTTTGAACCTTCGACAGGTAAAAAGAATATGTTAGCCTCAACTTATGAAATTAACAATTCTATCGAAGCATCCCAATTAGTTTAAAAATAACATTTTTATCTAGCCAAAGGGATATGATTTATTCCTTTGGCTTTTTTTACATATTCACTTGAAAAAACTTTTATCCATCTATATCGGATCCTTCAAAGGGTTATCGCGCTCCGCATGGTTGCTCGCAATTGTAATGCTTATCAACAGAATGGGAAGCATGGTAATCCCATTTTTAGGAATTTACATGACCCAGGCTCTTAATTTCAACATTAAGCAGGTTGGTCTTGTTCTGATGTGTTTCGGCTTTGGATCTGTTTGCGGTTCATATGTAGGAGGTTGGCTGACAGATCGATTTGGGAGTTTTAAAGTCCAGCTACTCAGTTTGACATTAGCAGCTCCCCTATTTCTGATCACTCCTTACTTCAGGACTGTCGAGTCTTTAGGTATTATGATCTTTATTTTGAGTGCTGTCTTTGACGCATTCAGACCTGCCAACTCGGTTTCGGTCGCAAGCTATGCAAAACCTGAAAATATAACACGTGCTTTTTCATTGAATCGATTAGCGGTTAATTTGGGGTTTTCAATTGGACCTGCGGTTGGTGGCTTTTTAGCAGGGATATCCTTTAACTGGATATTCTACGGAAATGCAATGGCGGCAGCAGTGGCAGCGGTTGTCTTTTTTCTATTTTTCTATAAGAAGGAAAAAAACAATTTAAAAACTTTAAAAACAGCACCTGTTACCACGACATCGCAGCATAAAAAAGAACGAAATCCATATAAAGATAGTCCATTTATCATCTTTAATATCCTTTGCTGTATATTCTCATTATGTTTTTTCCAACTCATATCGACACTTCCTATTTTCTATCGTGAAGTGCATCACTTAAATGAACATGAGATCGGATTTTTAATGGGCTGGAGCGGTTTAATTATCGTTCTTTTAGAGATGTTTATTGTACATATTGCAGAAAACAAATTGACCATCACAAAAACATTGGTAATCGGAACGCTTTTCTGTTCTATATCTTATGCCATGTTCAATATACATGCAGGAGTATTCATGCTCTATGTTACTTTTTTCGTGTTTGGCATCGGCGAAATGTTAACACTGCCTTTTATGGCAACTGTAACCATAAACAGGTCAACAGCCAAAACACAGGGAGCTTATATGG
>NZ_ASZT02000135.1:0-14324 GCF_001006065.1 Sphingobacterium sp. IITKGP-BTPF85 | reverse complement strand
TTTAGATCTGAAAGAAGATTTTCAGATTATGATGCCAAAATTAGTAAACCTGTTAGCACCTTATCGTTACCTAGTAGATCCCAAACAAAATAAATATGCTATTCAAATTGTCATCAGTGGCAATATGCCGTCACCTGCTCTCTTTAAAAACTATCCAGACTACATATCCTTTGACGGTAGATTTGAAAACACATACACCAGCCAGCAACTGCAACGGGTAGCTATGATGAGCGATAATTTACGAACCTATACACAATGGAACGGGAAGGGGGTGCCAACGAAGCAAGAGCAAATGAAAATTGAACAGCAAGGAGCAAAGGCACGAAAATGGGGTAAACCATTTCGTCTCTGGGGTGCACCTGAGAGTGTCAATACGTGGATAGTATTAGAAAAAATGGGCGTTACCTGGTTAAATACAGATCATCCTGATGTGCTAAAAGCTTATTTAAATGATTTGGAGAGTTCACGTTTTACGGGAAATAAACCATACGCTGTGTATCAACCTAATTTGCAAAAGATGGGAGTAAGGGTACAGTCAGAAATGTGATTCTGTTAATAGGAGACGGTATGGGATTAGGTCATATTCAAGCTGCTATGGTTGCCAACCGTGGTCAGTTGCATATGGCTCAGATGAAACATGTAGGGTTCTCTTTAACAGCATCAGCCAGTCCAGGTAATACAGATTCAGGAGCTGGGGGATCAGCAATTGCTACCGGGCATAAATCATATAACGGTTCGATAAGCGTAGACACATCTGGCAATAGGTTACTGCGATTACCTGAACTATTAGCAAGAGTTGGAAAGGTAAGCGGAATACTATCCACAGGGGATGCCTCGGATGCGACTCCCGCAGCATTTTATGCGTCAAATATAGACCGAAATGCATCCATTGCAATTACAGAAGCGCTCATCGAAAATAAGGATGTTAAAATATTGGCAGGTGAACTACCTGGACCTTATCGGGAGAAAGAAAGAAAAGATGAATTGGAAAAAAAATTAAATCAAGCCGGATATCAAGTTGTTGATAACCTAACCGAATTAAAAAACGCCAAATCAGAGAAAACAGTAGCTTATTTTAATGAACAAGATATGGTAGCTGTCAAAGATGGTAGAGGTACTATTTTAAAAGAATTGCTCGCAACGAGCATCAGTAAACTTCATGGAATGGGAAGTGGATTCTTTATTATGGCCGAGGGGGCTCAGATTGACTATGGTGGCCATGCGCGAGATTTAAACTATGTGGTAACAGAAGCTTTGGATTTTGATCAGGCAGTCGGCGAAGCACTTCGTTATGCTGATCAGAATGGTGAGACACTTGTGGTGGTAACAGCAGACCATGAAACCGGCGCATTATCTTTATTAGATGCTGATGTAAAAACAGGCAGTATACAAGCCAGCTTTGCGTCTAATGATCACAGTTCGATGATGGTGCCTGTAATGGCATATGGCCCCTGGGCTCAAAACTTTTTGGGGTATTATCAGAATACCGAACTTTTCAAAAAAATTGCTCAAGTCTTAGGCGCAATACAGCAGTAGTTGAATTATCAAAAATAAGCTTGTATATAATAAACTGGGCATTTCATTCTTATTAAATGCCCGGTTTATTATATAACAAAATCTGATACTAGTGTAAATTTTTTAAAAATTATCTCTTCATTATGATACCTTCACCATAAGCGTATATTCTTGAGCATTTATCTACATCTTCTGATGATTGTAGAAATAAGATTCCCCCTAAAGAATACAATTTTGCACATCCACCTTCATGTATAGTTGCTGTAAATTATTAAAAATCATAGTATATAATAGCTGTTTTTAGTTGTCAATTAACTTTTGGGTATTAAAGAAGTCAAAACTAATATTTAACAGCACTTATTCTAGCCTTGAAAATAAGTGGTATTATTTCGAGTATTTACAATTTGTAAGTGTTAAGTGTAATCCTTACAAAAGAACAGCAGGAACACACATAATTATTAATAAACAGTATTAAAGATAGTTTGGCTCGATATTTGAATGATATGAAGTAATCAAAACAATATATATATGATAAAAAGAGAAAGAACAAGAAAATCAAAAATTGAACAAAACCCATACATGTATTACATGACTAACTGGGGTTTTATGGAAACGGAAATCAAAGAAGATCGTCCCGTAGCATTGAAAAAAGAAAATGACAAGCTTGAGAAATAATTCTCAACGCTTTTAAAATCACAAATTAGACACTTGCTTTTCCTAACGGAAAGCATTTTGTGTTTATAGACCTTTCCAATCTTTTATTTAATTATTTCAGGTATGTCGACGTCTAGTCAAAGTTGCTCATGTGTCTACATGTAAAAGCCGCTATAAAAATTTATTTATAGCGGCTTTTAATTTTTAGAAAAATTTTGACTATTTCTTTGGCTCTAATCCTTTAGTCAGATCTTTTGCGTGCTTGACTTTTTTATCCAATAATCCGAGCGCAATGACATCAGCCATTTCCGTCACATAGTGAAACTTCATATCTTTGATATAACTCTCTTTGATCTCTTCAATATCTTTTTGATTAGATTTACATAAAATAATCTCTTTGATATTCGCTCGTTTAGCTGCCAAAATCTTCTCCTTAATACCGCCAACAGGAAGAACTTTTCCACGTAAAGTAATCTCACCTGTCATTGCTAAGTTTTCTTTAACCTTACGCTGTGTAAATAGGGAAGTTAATGCCGTCAACATGGTTACACCTGCCGAAGGCCCGTCTTTCGGTGTAGCTCCTGCTGGAACGTGAATATGTACATCCCAATGATCGAAAACGCGGTAATCAATATCAAATTCTTCAGCATGCGAACGTAGATAAGCCATTGCAATGGAAGCTGATTCCTTCATCACGTCGCCCAAGTTACCTGTTAAGCTCATTTTTCCTTTACCTGGGCTCAAACTTGACTCTATAAACAATATATCGCCACCGACAGAAGTCCAGGCCAACCCTGTAACAACACCAGCAACTTCATTATTTTCATAACTATCTTTATCAAAAATAGGAGCACCTAAAATCTCTACAAGATCCTTATCATTAATATTGACGTTGTATTCTTTTTCCATAACAATGCGAGTTGCAATACCACGGACAGTAGAACCTATTTTTTTCTCTAAACCACGTACACCAGATTCGCGCGTATATTCTTCAATTATTTTCTCAATAATTTTAGATTTCAACGAAATATCCTTTGCTGTTAATCCATGTGCTTCACGCTGTTTCGGAATAAGGTGTTTCTTGGCAATTTCAATTTTTTCTTCGATCGTATAACCATTAACTTCAATAATCTCCATACGATCCAAGAGAGCTGGTTGTATATTATTTAAGGAGTTAGCTGTAGCGATAAACATGACCTTAGATAAATCGTACTCCATCTCAACATAATGATCATAGAAACTCGTATTTTGCTCCGGATCTAAAACTTCTAATAGGGCAGAAGATGGATCTCCTTTAAAGTCAGCACTCATCTTATCAATTTCATCCAATACAAATACAGGGTTCGCTGCACCTGCTTTTTTCAAAGATTGAATGATACGACCTGGCATTGCACCAATATACGTCTTTCGGTGACCCCTGATTTCTGCTTCATCACGCACACCACCTAAGGCCATTCTAGTATACTTACGGCCTAATGCTTTTGCAATAGATTTCCCTAATGATGTTTTACCGACTCCCGGAGGGCCTACTAAACATAAAATAGGAGCCTTCATATTGTTTTTCAATTTCAATACGGCCAAATACTCAATAATACGCTGCTTAACTTTATCCAACCCATAATGGTCTTTATCCAGTACTTTTTGTGCTCTATTCAGGTCAAAATTATCTTTTGTAAACTCATTCCAAGGAAGGTCAAGTAATAATTCTAAATAATTGATCTGAACAGAATAATCTGCAGCAGCAGGATTGATCCGTGCTAATTTTTCAATTTCTTTATCGAAATGCTTAGCAACAACTTCATTCCATTTTTTCTTTGATGCTCTTTTTTTCAATTCGATAATCTCTAAATCGGGAGTGTTTCCGCCCAATTCTTCTTGAATCGTCTTTAACTGTTGATTTAAGAAATAATCGCGTTGTTGTTTATCTAAATCTATTCTTACTTTATTTTGAATCTGGTTTTTAAGTTCTAAAATTTGAATTTCAGAAGTTAATAACTCTAATAATAGGCGAGCTTTCTCATCAGCATTTAATAATTCCAATAACTGTTGTTTCTGAATTAAATCAACATTGATATTAGAAGAAATAAAGTTAATAAGGAAAGTCGGACTCTCGATATTCTTAATGGCAATACCTGCCTCGCTTGGTAAGTTCGGCGATAGTTGAATAATTTGAAGAGCCATCTCTTTTAAAGTCGCTATTAAGGCTTTAAATTCCTTAGTCGACTTCGGTTTCTCTTCCTTATATTTCTCAACGTTAGCTTTTAGATAAGGTTCGGTCTGAACAGCTTCAAGCAATTTAAAACGTTGCTTACCTTGTAAAATCACCGTTGTATTACCATCAGGCATCTGTAAAACTTTGATGATATGTGCTACAGTTCCGACTTGATAAAGCTCATCAATAGTAGGATCTTCCATAGACATATCCTTTTGAGCTACAACACCTATTGTTTTATCTCCTTGGTAAGCGTCTTTAACTAATTTGATGGATTTATCCCGACCCACAGTAATTGGAATAACTACTCCAGGAAATAAAACTGTATTGCGTAAAGACAAAATCGATAGTGACTCCGGAATCTCTGCATTGCGCATGTCATCTTCATCTTGTTGACTTAATAATGGAAAGAATTCGGTATCTTCAGATATAATGGGAATCGCCTGATTGAAATCAAATGTTTCGAATTTGCTCATATTATGTTAAGGTATATTAATATTTTTATGTCAGTTTATGACAACATGTCGTAATTCTGATAAAAAGTTATTTTAAATTTGTGAATGTAGGGTATTGCAAGTAAGATGCCAACGTAGTATTTGAAAACGAATGATCCATTAATGCAGTGCTTTAAGAAAAAAAGACAGTCTGACATGTGAATTTTGTCACATTATTCAATTTATTATTGTGTAAATAGGCATAATAATTGTAATATTGAATACGCATTTAGCGTTGTATGTTGAAGTCAAGTAAAACGAGATTTCAACAACACAAACTAAGCGGTTGAATATGAATTAAATACTTTAAATTGAAACGTAATTAAATAAATATGACTCTTAAATCGATTAAATTAGGCTTATTTACTGGTGCATTTGCCTTGATGTCACTTTCATCTTTTGCACAGACAGCAAAACAGGAAGAGCATTCGAATCCAAATGTTCGTTTAGGTCAAAAAGCACTATTGGATGGTGACTTCAAAAAAGCAGCAATTTACTTAGAAAAGTCTTTGCCAGTGGAAAGTAAAGATCCAGATGTATTATATATGTTAGGTTACTCTCAATTTCAGAATGGCGAATTTAAAAAGGCAGCAGAGTCTTTCGGAAAGTAGTTGCTTTGGACAGTAAAAATGCAAACGGTTACTATTTTAAAGGAAAAGCAAATAATAATTTAGCGACTCAAACATCTACAAAATTGAGCAGTTCTGCTCGTGAAGCATTATTAAAATCTGCTATCGAAGATTATTCTAAAGCGATTGCATTAAATGCAAGTGATGTGAAGCTTTATCAAAATAGAGCGCTAGCTTTCCGTGACTATGGTATTTTAGTTGGAACTTCCGGAGTTGCGAATTACAATAAAGCAGTTGCAACTGATGCTTATAACAACGCAGTAAAAGATTTTGAAAAAGTTTTAACTTTTGATGCTTCTCGTAAAGACATTCAAACAGAAATCAAAAAAGCTAAAATTTACAGAGATAACTTGAAGTAATCTTTCAAAAACAAAAAAACACCATATCTCGATATGGTGTTTTTTTTGTAATTACTTGAGATGTAGGAGAGGTTTCTAAATTTTAGTGATTCAGAAACTTTCCTATAATTTTATAATGACTTTTTCCTAATATCAGAATATCCTGATTTTTTCAATTTGATAAATAGAATCAACATCATACGTCAGTTTTTCTTCACTTGAATATAAGCTATTGTCTACTTTTCTTTCAATGACAACCTGTCTAATCTTACCTTTTAAATCATGCTCCACAGCGAGATACTGAATCGCTAAGCCGGGATCTTTGGCCTGATAAATTGTTTGACAATCTTCTTCTCTAAAATTATACAAACTGGCATCAGCATTTTTTGTAATATCAGCAGCTATAAATCCACTGAGTTCATTTTGCCAGTTTGGGATCTTCAAAGATTTCACTTCCTCATCCGAGTCTTTAATGACCGTTTTTTCAACCGTTGGATTCAATTTTGTTAACTTTTCAATTTCAGAATTAAAAAATGAATCCAGAGAAAGAGTTGATCCTTTTACTTGCTTTTGCACCGTTTTGTCGTTTTGACAGGACGATAGTAGGAGCGCACCCCCTATAATTAATAAAGAGAGTGCGTTACCTATACGTTTATTTTTCATATTAGTCTTGAATCAATACCTCGCCATCCATTTCGGCAGGGATCTCAACTTTTAGTAATTTCAATACAGTAGGCGCTATATCACCCAATTTACCATCCTTAATGCTTTTATAATCCTTATCGATCAAAATACATGGAACAAGGTTTGTCGTATGAGCAGTGTTAACTGATCCATCAGCATTGACCATAAATTCGGAATTACCATGATCTGCAATGATGATAAATGAATATCCGTATTGTAAACCCTTTTCAACAACTTGTTTAGTACAATTGTCTACTGTTTCAACCGCTTTTACTACCGCGTCAAATACACCCGTATGTCCGACCATATCTGGGTTTGCAAAATTCAGACAGATAAAATCTGGTTGCGCTTCTTCAATATCTTTTATAATAGCATCAGTAATGCCTTGTGCAGACATTTCTGGCTGTAAATCGTAAGTCGCAACTTTAGGAGAGGGTACCAACAAACGGTGTTCTCCATCAAACTCCTGTTCACGTCCTCCAGAAAAGAAAAATGTGACATGTGGATATTTTTCAGTTTCTGCGATACGTACCTGTGTTTTATGATGAGCTGCTAAAACTTCACCTAAAGTATTATTTAAATTGTCTTTATGAAGATGACTTTAACATTTTTAAATGTCTCGTCATATGACGTCATCGTAATATAATAAAGATCCAATGGTTTAAGGTCGTACTCTGGAAACGCCTTTTGCGTTAAAGCAATAGTAATTTCGCGTCCTCGGTCTGTTCGGAAATTAAAACAGATTACGACATCTCCATCTTGAATTGTGGCAACAGGTTGATTTGCAGCATTAGTCAAAACAAGCGGTTGCACAAATTCATCTGTAATGTTTTGATTATATGATTCTTGTATAGCGTGTTGTAAATCTTTAGTTTCAGTCCCACTACCATGTACCATCAAATCATACGCAAGTTTTACACGCTCCCAGCGGTTGTCGCGGTCCATTGCATAATAACGACCGATTGCTGACGCAAGAGTACCGACAGACTGAGGTAGGAAATCTTGCAATTCTTTCACATAGTTTAATCCAGAATTTGGATCTGTATCGCGTCCGTCAAGAAAAGCATGTATAAATACCTGATCTGAAGTTAAACCAGCATGTTTTGCAGCATCACATAGACCACGTAAATGACTTGTATGTGCATGAACGCCACCGTCGGACAATAAACCGATAAAATGAACCTTCTTATTATTTGCTAAAGCATATTTGAAGGAGTCTTGAATAGTGATGTCCGTATTAAAAATACCATCACGAACAGCTTTATGAATGCGACCTAATTCTTGATAAACCACACGTCCTGCGCCCAAATTCATATGTCCAACTTCAGAGTTACCCATTTGACCTTCAGGTAGACCAACAGCTTCACCAGAAGCTACTAGTTTTGAATTGGGGTAGTTCGCCTTCAAATAATCCAAGTAAGGAGTATTTGCCGCAAATGCTGCGTCAGATTGATCTTCTTTTCCGTATCCTAATCCGTCTAGGATTAATAGTGCTACTTTTTTTCCATAATTATATAAGCAAATATAATTTAAAACAACTGATAATTCAAGATTATGAGGAATGTAATGAAGAATTAAAGTTTGTTTAATGTAAAATTTATATAAATTTGGCATTGTTTATGTGAATCATCTACCAAATCACAAAGCTAGTCTTTAACACAATAACTATTGGGTAAGTTCTTGAACTACACAGAGTTTAATTTCTATAATTAATGAAAAAGATCCTATTTTTTATAAGTCTTTTTATGTGTATAACTATGCGCATATCAGCCAATAATATTGACAAGAACAACTTACCAATGTATGAATCTTCTTTATTTATTTCTGATATTAACGATGCTTTAATGCTGCAATTGAAAGCAGGGAATGCCAAAAATATAGCACGGTATTTTGCGACAAATGTAACGTTATCAATCTTAAGTGAGGATGGCCAATATTCCAAATTTCAGGCTGAAATGTTGTTAGAGTCATTTTTCTCTAAAAACAAACCAGGTGCAGTAAAATTAATACAGAAAATTACAAATAAAACCAATTACAGTTATTACGTATATCAACTTACCAGTAATAAAAATCTGTTTCGAGTTTTGTGAAGATAAGTTCGGCAAAATCTACACAAACTATAGAAGAATTTAGAGTTGAAAAACAGGCTTCTAAATAATAATTCCAAATTATTTTCTTGAATAAAATTTAAATTTCCATCTTCGCTACATATTTTGTGAGGACTCATGATGGAAAAAAAGAATATATTAAAAAATTCGTTCAACAGGCAATTCTAGAAGATGTCGGAGATGGTGATCATACAACACTTTCAACGATTCCTAAAGACAAAGCTGGAGAGGCTAAATTAATTGTTAAAGAAGAAGGTATACTTGCTGGGGTAGAGATTGCATTAGAAATTATCAATCAAATAGATCCTACACTTGCTCATGAAGTGCTAATTCATGATGGAGCGAGTGTAAAAATTGGTGATATAGCCTTAATCCTGAAAGGAAAAATCCATAGTATCCTAATAGCCGAACGCTTGATCTTAAACGTGATGCAACGCATGAGCGGGATTGCGACAACCACAAACCGATATGCGAAATTATTAGCCGGAACAAAAACGAAAATATTAGATACGCGCAAAACAACTCCCTTGTTACGTTTGTTAGAGAAAGAAGCGGTAAAGATCGGAGGGGGAACCAATCATCGTTTTGGCTTGTATGACATGATTTTAATTAAAGATAATCATGTTGATTACAGTGGAGGTATCACGCAGGCTTTAACTCGCGCAAATGCCTACAGAGACACCTTAAATAAGCATATTGAGATTGAAATTGAGGTTAGAAATTTTGAGGAGCTAGCTGAAGTTATTACCTTTGGCAAGGTCGACCGCATCATGTTAGACAATTTTAGTCCCTCAGATGTGAAGAAAGCTGTCGATATTATTGCAGAAAGATTTGTCACTGAGGCTTCTGGAGGAATTACAGAAGACACACTTCAAGCATATGCAGCAGCCGGAGTAGATTTTATCTCGGTTGGAGCATTGACGCATTCTGTAAAAAGTTTGGATTTAAGCTTAAAGGCCAAATTAGTTTAGGATTTAACAATAATTAATGATTTCTATTTATTTAGTAAGTGCAGTAGTACTAGCTTATTTATTTGGTTCAATCCCAACTGCGGTATGGTTTGGACAGGCATTTTATGGCGTTGACGTTAGAGAGTATGGAAGTGGTAATGCCGGTGCAACCAACACCTTTCGCGTTTTGGGACCAAAGCAGGTGCTGTGGTGATGTTCGTCGATATCTTTAAAGGGTTCACGTCTACAAATCTAGCTTATTTAATAGAAGCGGGGCAAAGTACCAGTAATGTCCAATTTGTTAACTATCAATTGGCACTTGGTGTTATTGCTGTTTTAGGACATCTATTTCCTGTCTTTGCTGGCTTTAGAGGAGGCAAGGGAGTGGCAACACTCTTTGGCATGATCCTCGCAATTCATGCTCCCGCCGCATTACTTTGCGTTACGGTCTTTATTGTAATCTTGTTGACAACGCATTATGTATCATTAAGTTCAATAATGGCAGGTTTTACCTTTCCTTTTAGCATAGCTTTCTTATTTAAAACATCTATTCCTTCAGTTCTATTATATGGCATCGCGATCTGCGCATTGATATTGATTACCCATCAAAAGAATATCGAACGCCTCTTAAAGGGACACGAATCTAAAGTTTATCTTTTCAAGAATAAAAAGAAGAAAATTTAGGCATAGGAATTGCGTTGGGTACAATCTAATGCAGTGTTTAACATTTAAAATATGAAAAAGGTTTTTAAATATACAAGTATGTTCCTGATTGGAGCTACTTTAGCATCCTGCTCGACTGTGCCGATTACTGGACGTAAGCAGTTGAGTTTGGTGAGTGATAGTCAAATACAGGAACAAGCGGCGTCTTCTTACAAACAATTTTTAAATTCCTCAAAAACAAAAGTAATTACAGGCACAAGTCAGGCCACTTTAGTTAAAAAAGTCGGCAATAAACTGGCGATAGCTGTTAATCAGTATCTTACTCAACAAGGAATTGCAGACCAATTTAACTTCAATTGGGAGTTTAATCTGGTGCAAAGTGATGAAATTAACGCTTGGTGTATGCCTGGTGGTAAAGTAGCTATCTACACCGGTATTCTCCCTGTAACACAGAATGAAACTGGATTAGCGACAGTAATGGGACATGAAATAGCCCATGCAATTGCACGTCACTCTATGGAACAAATGTCACGACAATATGCTACACAAGCACTTGGTAGCGTTATTGGAGTTGCAACATCGGGGAGTAGCTACGCTGGTATTATCAATAATGCATATGGAATTGGAGGTCAATTGACGTCATTAAAATACTCTCGTGGCAATGAATCTGAAGCTGATCGTATGGGATTAGTGATCATGGCAATGGCAGGTTACAATCCAGCTGAGGCTGTGAAATTTTGGGAACGCATGGCAAGTGGCGGATCTAAAGGAACGCCTGAGTTTTTAAGTACGCACCCTAGTGATGCTAGACGTATCAGTGATATTCAAAGATTGCTTCCAGAGGCTTTAAAGTATTATAAAAGATAGTTTCTATGTAACTTAGAATAACTTAGAAAAAAAGAGGTTTTAACAACCTCTTTTTTTGTGGCTAATTAGCTCGGCTTAATCCAATTCATTGGCTTAATTATTGTTTTGAATTTCTAAACGCAATTAAAACAGATGAAATTATGGGAATGACAGATTTAATCACAGGTGGCCTCGGTAATCAAATGGCTGCAGGATTGTCCAAAAAGCTGGGAATTGACAGCACTAAAGCAACCTGGATATTAGCAATAGCGGTTCCTTTGATCGCGGGAGCAATTAAATATAATCAAAGTAAGGACGACACCAGTCAGGCTAAAGGTTTTGCCGATGCATTAGACACAAAACATAACGGTGAAATATTGGATCATGTCGATGAGGTAATCGAAAAGGGACCTACAGAAGACGGCAACAAGATCGTGCAGCACATCTTTGGCAGTAAGACTGAATATGTTGCTTCTGGATTAGTGGAGAAAAGTGGATTTAGTTCGGCTCAGGTTACAGGAGTACTGGCTACCCTGGCACCTATTGTTATGGGTTATTTGGGTAAGGAAAAAGCAAATGCAGCGCAAAATGGAACGAGTAATCCTTTAGGTGATCTGCTGGGAGGCTTTTTAGGTGGCAATACGGGTTCTGGAGGAGGATTAGGGAGTATAATCGGGAATATATTCGGTGCTGATAAAAATGAACCAACAGCCGCAACTACTTCAGGAGGATTGACAGACAAGATCTCCGACTTTTTGATAAGAATAAAGATGGTAGTGCCATAGATGATATTGTTGGTATGTTTACCAAAAAATAACCAGATGATAAAAAACACTTTGCTGTTCCAATTGTTATTTTAGTAAAGATCAAGATACAAGATTATGGAAGATAGAAATAAATATGACTCAGCTACTGTTGCCCTAGAGAAGTTGAAAGAAGCGGGGTATACAATAGATTATAACATTGAACTGGATTCTTTGATTGCAAATCCATCTAATTATAAGATTGATTATATTTATCGATATGAAGGAGATTCGAATCCGGATGACGAAAACACAGTTTATGGAATTACGGAGAAAAACGGTTCAAATAAAGGTGTTTTTGTCATTGGAAATTTATCCTTTGTGGAAGGTGATATAAGAGATGTTATAATAAACCTCGAAATTGCCCATAAAGAGAGCATTTAATGCTGTAAAATAGAAAGAGAGGTCAACACCTCTCTTTCTATTTATAGAGGATCACAGCGCTTTATAAGTAATGTGTGGTTCTAGCGCTCAAAAGTCATGTAGAATCAGGCTTCCTAAATCTTCATCTTTCACAATTTTAACTGAAACAGGGATGCGCTCCTGTAATTCATCAACATGAGAGATAATTCCTACAATACGATTTTCTTTATGAAGGGCATTTAAAGTTTCAAAAATTAAATTGACAGATTCAGTATCTTGTGTTCCAAATCCTTCATCAATGAAAAAGAAATTCTTTTCATTCTGATTGAGACTACGCGTGCTCTCCGCTAGTGCTAGAGCCAAACATAAAGATGCCTGAAAAAATTGCCCACCCGATAAAGTCCTTACAGATCGTGATTTACCACCATTTAAATGATCCATTACTTCAAAATCATTTTCACTATTGATGATTAGTTTCAGATGACCTCGAGTTAGTCTTTCAAAACGATGATTGGCGATATGACATAGGTCCTCTAAGTATTGAGTTGAAATGTAATCAACAAAACCATTTCCCTTAAAGAGATTTGATAAAATACTTAAATTCTTATTCCGAAGTGCCAATTTATCGAAAGCAATTTGCAATTCTACTTTCTCAGCGTATCGCTTTTTTGAAATTAGAATTTGATCTTTGAGAGATTGCAATTGACCTATCAGCATTTCTTTGACTTCTTTTGCCAATTGCAGATCTTGGCTGATTTTTGTAATCTGGGAAATATCAACAGCATCCTGATTTATTTTCTGCTCTAACTGTACCAGGTTAGCCTTAACAATAGCAAAATGCTCTTCAAATCGTTTGATACGTAATTCTTCTTTTTCAAGATCATATTGCTGTTTTAATATTTCTTTTACAGCGTCAAGAGACACGAAATCATGCTGTTGCAACAGTTCTTCAATTAGCTTCTGCTGCAATGTTATCTTGGCTTGCTTATTCTTCAATTGCGTCTCTAACGTATTGCTTGTTGTAGAAAGTGATGCTATAGAAATATTGAATTGATTAATTTCATTTAGCAACCTGCTGTATTCCTGCTCTATATGATTTATTGATTGAAGTGATTGTGTAATCAATATTTCAATTTCAGATATTTCAAATTGTTCGAATTCCGATAATTTTAATCGTTTAATCTGTTGCTCATGAATACTCGATCGTCCTTCAAGTGTAGATTTAGTAAGAGCAATACTATTCAAACCATTACTGTATTTTTCCTTTTTAATCTTTAAATCATCTAATTCCTTTTGAATTGCTGCTAAAGTCGATTCTGCTAGTGTACAGGCCTGTTCAATGGATTCAGCCTGCAATTTCCATTGATCGAAACTTTTACGATCATTGTGCTGAAAGTTAGTCCACGTGAATTGAGTCAGGTGATGATTAAATTCTATCGTTAGCTTATTCAACTTTTCGACACTTTTATCTATATCCCTTTGCAATGTTATCAGGTTTGCATCTAGTTGGATGAATCGTTGTTGACGCTGTTGAATTTGCAGTATTGTTTCTTGCACATGAATTTTCTCAGATTTAAGTTTAACCAATTGCTCAGAAACATCCTCTGTTTGCATAATATGTGGATGGTGCTCGGAACCACATAAAGGACAGGCTTCTCCAGCTGTCAAAGCATGAGAAAGTTAGCTAACTGCTGTTTTACCTGAATTTTATTTTCATCCGACTGAATTCTTTCCTGTAAAATAGATGCACTCTTCTCATCTTCAGTAAGTTTCTCTCGCCAGGATGTAGGAGTGAGGCTTTCCTTTTCGAATTGAAGTATGATATCCTGATAATCCTTTCGCTTAATTTTTAAATCTGCTTCTAAATCATGTTGCGTTTTAATATATTGCTCTTGTTTTGAATACCAATCATTTATAGTCATTAACAAATTACTTGCCACACGGCTTGCTTTAAGATTGGTAATTTCTTGCTGTTTTTCCTGAACTAACGTTTGTTTATTTAAAATCTGCTGTTCAACACCTTGCAGCACAACCTGTCCATTAGCTAATCGTTCAGCTTCTTTTT
>NZ_ASZT02000134.1:0-14378 GCF_001006065.1 Sphingobacterium sp. IITKGP-BTPF85 | reverse complement strand
AAAAGCTTCACAAATGTGAGGCTTTTTTTGTTTTTCCTGGATCCGAATAGAAGCGTTGGGATGGTTCATTGCGTACATGCGCTAGATGATTATCCGATGTATTAATCCGAGCGGGATCAAGACACCGATCATATCAATACGATATTCTAAAAAAGCACTCAAAATCGCATGTTCCTATAATATCTACCAGCGTTCCTATAATAGTAAATATTTCATTGTCCCAAACCTCTACTTTCGTAGAAAATTTGAAATATGTTAAAACCACTATCTTTTCTATTATTTTTAGTATCAATCACCCATATAGGTATTGCTCAAAAGCGATACAACATATCAGGAACTATAACAGATATATCAACCGGTGAAACACTAATTGGTGCTTCGGTTAAACTTCAGGAATTACCACAGTCCGGCAGTTTAAGTAATTCATATGGTTTTTACTCAATTGGTGCGACGGAAGGACGTTATGTACTGATAAGTTCTTACATTGGCTATAAGACCTACACAGATACCATCACCGTTGATAAAAATTTTGTTATAAATATCGCATTGCAATCACAAGCAATGCTTGAAGAGGTAGTCATATCTACAAGCAGAAAAAACAACAAAAATATTTCTTCTCCGCAAATGGGTATTGAAAAGCTCAATATGAAGCAAATTAATCAACTACCTGTCGTTCTAGGTGAACAAGATGTGTTAAAAAGCATCACACTCATGCCGGGAATAAAAAGTTCCGGAGAAGGAAATACTGGTTTTTATGTACGGGGTGGAGGTTCGGATCAAAATTTAATTCTATTAGATGAAGCTACTGTTTACAACGCTTCTCATCTATTAGGTTTCTTTTCAACATTCAATTCAGATGCGATCAAAGATGTGAGTATCTACAAAGGTGGTATGCCTGCTGAATATGGCGGAAGATTATCGTCTGTCTTAGACATAAAAATGAATGAAGGGAATAATAAAAAAATAACTGTTCAAGGCGGTATAGGGATGATTGCCTCCCGCATTAAAGTTGAAGGACCTATCGTGAAGGATAAAGGTTCGTTTATGATTTCTGCCCGTCGTACTTATGCGGACCTGTTCCTGAAAGCTTCATCAGATACCACAATAAATAAAAGTACTTTATTTTTTTATGACGTTAACGCAAAAGCAAACTACAGATTCAACGATAATAACGCAATTTACCTTTCAGGCTATTTTGGCAAGGATGTATTGGGTCTTCAGGACATTTTTGGCACTAATTGGGGAAATGCAACAGGTACAGTAAGATTTAATCACGTTTTCAATAGTAAATTATTTTCAAACACTTCATTCATCTACAGCAAATACAACTATGTCATTGAAGGACTCGATCGAGCTGATGGCTTTAAAGCGACTTCAAAAATTACCGACTTAAATTTTAAACAAGATTTCAATTATTATGCAAGTTACAATCATACGTTAAGATTTGGAATCCAAGCAATAAGACACGATATCTCGCCTGGAGATATTACTACCACAGCGAGTTCAAGTTTTAATGACAAGCATGTTGAACATCGGTATGGTTATGAAATGGCAGCGTACCTAAGCGATGAGTGGAAGGTTAACGACAAATTAAGCATGATATACGGTCTACGTCTAAGTTCAATGCTACTCGTCGGTCCTGGAACATTCAGCAAATATGATATGTTAGGCAATACGTTAATATCAGAAAAGTATAAGACAGGCGAAGTTGTTCAAAATTATTTAAATTTAGAACCTCGATTTAGCGTAAGCTATATGTTAGACGATCAGCAATCAATCAAGGCCTCATATAATAGAAATACACAAAACATTCACCTTTTAACAAACTCAACGAGCGCTAGTCCTACAGATTTATATGTCATGAGCAGCAAAAATATCAAACCAGAAATCGCAGATCAGATTTCTACTGGATATTTTAGAAATTTCAAAGACAATACATACGAATTATCAGTTGAGCTATATTATAAAAATTTACAAAATCAGATCGATTACAAAGATGCAGCACAATTACTAGTCAATCAGGATGTTGAATCACAACTCCTTTACGGTGTTGGCAGGGCCTATGGTACTGAGTTATTCCTCAAGAAAAGATATGGAAAATTTAACGGATGGCTTGGCTATACCCTATCTAAAACGGAACGTAAATTTGAAGGGATAAATGACGGAAAATATTACCCAGCAACACACGACCGCACACACGATTTATCTCTAGTTGCTATTTACAAATACAACGAAAAATGGACATTTTCGAGCAATTTCGTTTATGGAACAGGTAAAGCTGTAACCTATCCTACTGGCAAATATAATATTGGAGGTAACACAACTTCTCTTATTCACAAAGAAATGCTTATCGCCAGCCAGCCACTCATCGTTTAGATTTAGCAGCGACTTTCGAGGGAGCACCTGGTAAATATTTTCAGTCCAGCTGGACCTTTGGTATTTATAATGTGTACGCTAATAAAGATCCATATCGAATAGCGTTTAGAGATAGTAAAAAAATTCCTAATGCAACTGAAGCAGTTCAAACCAGCATATTTGGAGTACCGATTCCTTCCATTACCTGGAATTTTAAATTTTAATCTGAAAATCACAAAACATGAAAAAAACTATATTTTACATCCTATTGCTAGTGCTATTTATCTTAGCACAGTCATGCGAAAAAGTAATTGATATTCAAGTAAATGACGAAATAGGAAAGCTTGTTATTGAAGCAAGTATTAACAATACAAGTTCACAGCAAGAAATAAAGCTGAGTCGCAACGTATCTTTTTCCGCAGGCAATGATTACCCTTCAGTAAAAGGCGCTAAAGTAATCGTCTATGATGATGAAGAAAAAGAATATGTATTTCAAGAAACTATACCGGGAACTTATGTAGCAAAAGATTTACTGGACAATCCGGAAGAAACTATAGCATGGATATTCAAGTAAATGAGAGTAAATTTACTGCAAAATCTAAAATGCCTCAAGTGGTTCTGCTAGATTCTATTATAGCTGAAAAGCCAAAGCTTGGAGACAAAGATACCCGCAATATAAAAGTATTTTACCGCGACCCTAAAGATGACGCTAACCAATATCGTTTTATTCTATTTGTTAACAATAAACAGATTAAAGATGTATATGCCCTAAATGACGATTTTAACAACGGTAATCCGGTTAGTATCACATTAAGGCCAAATGATGATGAGGAGATATATCCAGAGGATCAAATTCGTGTCGAAATGCTTTGTATTGATAAATCGATCTATAATTACTGGTATAGCCTCATGCAACAGTCTTCAGGAGGTGGCATTGCCCCCAGTAACCCACCAACTAATATAAGTCCAAGTGTATTTGCTACTTCAGCGCCCAAACTATATCAAGCAAAAGTATAGTTGTTAATTAATGTCAACTCCATCATTACAAAGGAACCATATCGTTGAAAACATATGGTTCCTTTGCATTATTTCATTCTATTAATAACCTTTTATCCATCACCTATTAATTGTCTGCTTGTCAATACGCGTTAATAGGTTCTCTTTAAAACTAGCACCCAAAGGCATTTCGAACCCAGCAACAGTTACCCAATGATTATCCACACTTTCAATCTTTTTAAGATTTACTACAAATGATTTATTCACACGTACAAAATCCATACTTGGCAACTTATTTAAGATTGTTTTTATATTCATAGCAACCATTAATTTTTGTCTTTACTATGTATCATAACATAATCTTTCATTGCCTCGATGTACTGGATCTCGTCTAGTGCAAGACGAAATAATTTTCGGTCAGACTTAACAAAAATATGATCCGTTGGTTGTAAAGCCTGTTTATCATAAGCTTTATTTTGAAAATAGCTGATAGCCTTATCCAAAGCTTTTTTTAACCGATCTTCAGCTATAGGTTTTAATAAATAATCTAAGGCATTCAGATCATAGCTTTCTAAAGCATAATTAGGATAGGCTGTTGTAAATATGACTTGAATTGACGGTGGAATTTGCTTTGCAAACTCCAATCCACTCTCCTCTGCTAAATGAATATCTAAAAAAATCAAATCAAGATCTTGCGTTTCCATAATCATGCGGGCATCGTCAGTATTACTATACATACCCATACAATCTAAGAAGTTATAATTTTTTAGTAATTGCACCAATCCCCTTCTTGCAAAAGGCTCATCCTCAATAACAATATACTTAATGCTTAACTGTTCTATATTCATTCGATCCATCTATTGGAATACTTAAAAATACTTTAAAAATATCTTCTCTATCATCTATTGCCAAATTATAACTATTCGGATATAAAATATCTAACCGCTTTCGAATATTACTCAATCCTAAACCTCCGTATTCTTTGACAGATACTTTCTTTTTTTTCGCATTTACACATGTAAAACAAATCTGGTCATTGGCTACAGTAAAATTAATTTTGACATGCAAATCTCCGTCCATAGCCTGATGCGCACCATGCTTCACAACATTTTCAATAAATGGAATAAATAGAAATGGTGGAATATTAATCGCCTCCATACCTGCATCCACGTCAAAATTCACACTAAATTTATCTCTTCGAATTTCCTCTAAAAAGATAATATTTTGAAGTACCTCAATTTCTTTTCCCAGTTCTATCGTATCCCCTTTTGATAAATAAAGCTGATTTCTAAGAATATCACTAAGCTTCAATAATACTTTTGATGCCAATTTAGGATTTTCATAAATGAGAAAATTGATATTATTAAGTGTGTTAAATAAATAATGGGGATTAATCTGACTTTTCAATTGTTCCAATTGACTTAGTAAGGTATTATTTTCAAATTCCTTAAATCGTATTAAATTGATAATCCATATTTTAAACAGCTTAACACTACTTACAGCCGCAATAAAAATTGTAAAAAGTATGATTAATATCACAAAATCTTTTCCATCTAATAAAGATTGATCTGGCTTCTTAATAAACCGCAATTCCTGACTCTCTAAGATCAACATACTTAAGAAAATGATGGTATAAAATGCGAACAAAGTACCTCCATAAGCTAAAAACTTACTTCTCAACATAAACACAGGTATCAAAACATAGTGATTAATATAAAATAAAGCCAAGAGAATAATAATTGAAATACATTTTACCAGTAGATTCCACACCTTCATTTTTTCATCAACTTCTGCAGGCGCATTATTTGGTAAAAAATGAATTCCTATGATTGCTGCTATTAACAAAACATGCCGTATCCAGCGGTATTTACTGTCAATTACGAAATCTATAAAATGGCTATTTTCATAACCGATAATTATTTGTCCATTTCTCATTTAAAAGATTTGCCGGTAAGCATTTAATTTATTGCAAAGGTACATTACTCCGAAAGTGATTTTGCGACCTTTTATCATTTATTTTTTTCAAAAGATACGTCTTCATTTAATTGCTATCTATTTGTAATCTTATATTCTATATGATTCTTCTTTGTATTGAAATTAGATTCAAATAATTCTTAACTTTGTACGTAATGAAAACCCCCTATTTGAATTCTAGGGTAAGTCATGTTTGTTTCGATAGAAATCTACCTTTTTAATGTGTAAGTTGTTAATTTATATATTAAAACATTTGAACACAAACCAATTGATGCAAATGTTGTTACTAAGAAAAACAACATTCATTCGTTGCGCGACACTTTTACTAGGTTTTCTAACTTTTTACAACAAATAACATGGAAAATAAAAAAAACAAAATTACTGTATTATATGTTGACGACGAGGAAAACAATCTCGTTTCTTTCAAAGCAACTTTCCGTTTCAAGTATAAAGTACTTACTGCCATTAGTGGTTCTGAAGCTATCGAAATTGTAAAAAAGAATCACGTCGACATTATAGTTACAGATCAACGGATGCCAGGCATGACGGGTGTACAATTTTTAGAAGAAATCATCAAGATTAATCCAGAACCTATGCGCATTTTACTTACCGGTTATACCGATATGGCCGCAGTTATAGATGCTGTAAACAAAGGGAAAATTTTCCATTATCTAAATAAACCTTGGAGTGAGGAAGAATTAGACGAAACAATAAATCGGGCCTATGATATCTATTCTGAACGAAAAAATCTATTAGAAACATATTCGAAATTGGAAGTATCAAATGAACAATTAGAATTTTTACTTCGTCAAAAATTGCTTTCATAGGTTATACCAAAACCTAAATTCAATAAGTTTTTTTGCTTGGAACAACAATTTTAAAAGTTGTTCCAACTCCAACTTCAGATTCAACATCAACTGTACCCTGTAATTTAAGTAGCGCACTTTTCACGTTATAAAGACCAAATCCCATACCCTCAGCTTGGTCACTTGCTCTAAAAAACAATTTGAAAATATCATTGATATAGTCTGAAGAGATTCCTATCCCGCAATCACTTACTTTCAGCGTTGCATTTCCATCAGAAACTTCGACAGATAATTTAACAAATTTATTTTCACAATCCTTTCTTTGATATTTAAAAGAATTAGAAAGCAGATTATGTAAGATTAATTCCAAGACAGTCTTATCGCAAATAAATTCTTCTTTTTGATCAACACTGATTATAAATCTACATCATTATTCCGAACAGACATATTATAGAATGCTTGAATATCATTAAAAAGTTCACTGAAATTAATTGTAGATAGCATTAATTCACCACGCCTCAATAAATAATAATCACGTAAGCTATCGATATATAAATCCAGTCTTGTCAACGAACCATCCATTAATCCTAATAACTCATGAATTTGATCGACCTGATCAAATTTCAACCCAAGTTTAACAGCTGATAGAACTCCAGTAAGTGGATCGCGAAGATCATGACTTACACTATAAGCAAATTTATCAAGCTCATGATAAGCTTTTTCTAGTTCCTCATTTTTTATATCGAGCATAGAATTGGCTGTATAAAACTTATCAGCCTCTTCGATACAGGAAATCATTTCCTCCTCTATCCATGGTTTACGGACAAAACGGAATATATTTCCTTTATTAACAGCATCAATTACAGTTTCCATATCTGCATAAGCAGTCAATAAGATACGGATAGGTCTTGGAAAATCCTTTTTTATACGATCAAAGAAATCAATTCCTAACTCATTTGGCATGCGTTGATCACAGAATATGATTCTGATTTTAGGATTTTTAATCAATATTTCTTGAGCTTCAACTGTTGAAGAAGCGGTATGTATAACATAGCTATATCTAAAATTGGCTTTAAAACCAAATAAGTTATTTAATTCATCATCAATATATAGTATTTCTATATCTTTTATCATAATCTAATCATATAGCAGTAAATGCCGCACCTACAAAAATAAGAATATCCCTTACTTTAAAGATAAGGTTCCATTTAAATAATTTGTCGAATCGGAATAATTAATTTAAAAACGGTCCCTTCTCCGACTATAGAATCAACCACAATCTTTCCATTATGCTTGGCTATAGTATTATAAGCAATTGACATACCTAAACCTGTGCCCTCACCAACATCTTTAGTGGTAAAGAATGGTTCAAAAATTTTCTCTCTAATTTCTGATGGAATCCCAATGCCATTATCAGCAATACTAATATACATAAATGACTCATCTTCAGCTAATCCTGTTTTTAATTTTAAAATTCCACCCGGATTATTTTGAAATTTCTTATTGATCGCATAGATCGCATTAGTCAATATATTTAAAAAAACTTGATTAAGTTTTCCTGCATAACATTCTATCGCTGGTAATTCACCGTAATTTTTATCAACTTCAATCCCCTGCTGTATTAAACTGTTTAGAATAACCATCGTAGATTCCAAACCCTCATTAATATCAGCAAATTTAAGTGTGTCCTCATCGACACGTGAAAAGATTCGAAGACTTTTAACGATCTCAGCGGTTCGATTGGCTCCCTCACTCATTCCTTTCAATAAGAAATCTACTTCAGTTCTGAGGTATTCCAGATCAATTTCTTCTTTATAAGCTATAATACGAGATTGTTTTTCACTTAAGGTCAGTTCATCATCAAGGGCAACACTTTCCACTTCATCTAAAGTTTCCCAAATCATATTAATATCCCGTTTCAAAGGCGCAACACTTGAGGTGACGAAATTAATCGGATTATTGATTTCATGTGCTACACCAGCAGTCAATTGCCCTAAAGAAGCCATTTTCTCGGCCTCTACCAGTTGTGATTGCGTCTCTTTTAAATGTTTCAAAGTCGCTTGCAGCGACTCATTTGTCTCCATTAATTCGCTCGTTCTTTCTTCCACTTTTTGTTCTAAAACCACATTCTGCTCACGAATAAGACGTTCATTCTCCAATAAAGTAGCCAATTCTCTAGTCTGCGATTCCTCCTTCTCTTTACGATAAATATTAATTTTATCTCCCAATGCGAATGAAAGTAATATTGCTTCAATTACTGAACCAATCTGTACAGAACGTACTGTAAAAAAATTATACTTTAAGATATTATAATCTTTAAAAACATATACAACAACACTCACTAAAAACACACACCAGGCAAAAAGGAAGTATTTTGTTTGTTTATACTTCTGTCCAGATAATTTAAATGCTACAATCAAAACAATTATAGAACCACCGCCAGCTACTATATTTACCATTTTATATGCTGGAATTAAAATCCCGGCAGCTAAAAATCCAATAATAATAAAATAACTAATCAAAAAAATATTAAGGAGCTTATCAAGTTTTGGAGCATCCTTTGCCGTCTGCAAAAATGATTTTACAAAGAAAATCGCTGCAATACCTGACATTGCTCCCGAAAAAGTAAGCAAACGACTTGATAGCCAAACACTATGAATAGAAAAAAATGGTTCAAAAATCCCTAGTATTATACACTGTGCAATTGTAACCCAGAAAATATAATTGACATAAACATAGTAATGTGATTCTCGAGTCGAAAAGAATAAAAAGATATTATACAAGATCATAGCAAGCATCAACCCTATATAAATTGCCGAGAAAATATCCGTCTCTAATAAAGTTTCCATCACCCCCCTCTCTGTATGAATCGAGATTGGGGCCATCAATTGAGTATTACTCCTTAATTTAAAAAAACACGTTACTTTTTCACCCTTTTTTAGAGGAATTTCAAATAAGAAGAACTGATGTGGATAAGCACGATCTTTTACATCACCACCATATTTTAAACTTGTACTGTCTACAACACCATTTTTTAAAGTATAAAAAACGACCTCATCAATATTAGCATGAGACAAATTTACAACAAGCTTCTCCTTATCAGAAAGATTTCTTATTTCAAATTGAATCCAATTATTAACATCTTCAATACCTAAGTTAAGTACTTCATCTTTACTTGCTTTAAATAAATTGGGCTGACGACGTACATCTTCAAAGGTGAGTTGCTTTGTTTGATCTTTTAGAACAGAGACACTCTTACCAATATATGAGTTTGATTGATCTTTAACAAAGCGAATACCCTCAAATGCATTGGTGCACAAAAATGAAATGAAAAGCAGTAAAGTCAATAATAGTTTTTTTTGATTCATAATATCCTATAAATCAATTGAAATCTGAACCGATATGACTGTCCATATCCAAATAATATCGTCCTGAAGATACTCGCTCACCCAACAATATTCTCCGACAGACATTTGTTGTCATAGCTCCCCCCAAGACAACTTCTGAAGCAAGTTGAGGCCAAGAAAGTAATGTTTTCTTGATTTGTGGAATGGATTTCTTCATTCTAATGGATAATTGATCCGCATTGACGATTTTCATTAGATATTGTAATCTTTCGCCTTCCGATAAGGTATTCAGTTCTACCATAGTTAAATCACCTATTAAGCCATGAAAAATTGGGCGGTCGGGTTCCTGATCAAATCGTTCGATATCTAACATCCCCCTGTCATTAGTATCCATTACCACCGGAATCTTTAAGGCGCGCGCATTAAATCTGCTTTCCAATTTAACTTCAAAACTATCACAAACCTCTACTAACAAATCGATCTTATCTGTTTCTCCTAAAAAAGAATTGTAATTTTTAGTATTTAATCCCTCTGGAAAAATTTCGACTTTTAAAAATGGATCTATTTCCGCTATTTCTCGTGCTGCAATAATTACTTTTGGTACAGCAAGATTAAAAACAGCTGTGCGTAATCTATTTAAATTACTTAAATCCAGTTCATCAAAATCTGCAAGTCTCAATGTCCCACAAGTACGCTCCATCGCCATTGTCAAAGCTATTGACTGTCCGACAGATAGTCCAACAACACCAACTATCTTTTGAGCTAAAATATCTCTTTCCTCTGTTGTAATTTTAAGCTGATTTCGATTCGTTCTTACCTCAATAAACTCCTTCTCATCCAATAAGTGAACAAGCGTTTTTCGCCATGGATAATATACCCAAACACCATATTCTTCCAAACTCTTTCCTTGTAGGAAATCTTGTATAAATGACTGATGCTTTAATTCTGATTCCCAATCAGCAGGGTAGCGACAACGTCCCAACTCATTAAGCTGTCTTTCAATCTCATTATATTCAAAAACAATATCACCTTTTCGCCTAAGCTCTTCTAAAGATTTTCTATCATGAGTATTAGCCAATCTAAAATATAATGGGCTGTATGGCACATCCAACGTATCAATCATATTATATTATCAAAGTATATTGAGATTATTCTCGTCAAAAAATTCAGCATTAGTATTCTGTTTAGTCATTTGTTTGATGACCTCAGTCAAATTCCATTTATCCATGTTATCCAGTTGCAACATATAATGTATCTCAATCTCTTTAGAGCGCAATTCCTCTATTCTAACCACATTACCACGGTTACGTAATTCTAAAATAGCCTTTCTATCTTCTTCAGAAGCTAATTCAAGATTATTAACGTCATCTAAAATCATCGTTGTTGCGAGAAGATCCAGTTTAGGATAATAAAATGTTCCGTTATTTCCTACACCACTTTCCAAACGATAGCCCACACATTTTGTTAAATTAATGGTGTATGGGGCGCATAAAGCAAATAATGATTTTATACCTATTTGAGGCGCAATTGCAATCGCAGCTCTAGTTAAAAAAATACTACCAATACCATAACCAGCAATTTCCCTAGAATTCCATAATCCACACCCCTCTCCCGTACCTTCTTGTGCATAATCCCATACCAAATCAAAGATTTTAGCGTCCATGTTTCCTGTGGCCTCCTCTATAGGAAGAGGTTGGGATCCTCCTGAAACATGTATCCTTGCACCTCCGTATACATTTTCTCCATCCAGAGATTCTACAATCAAAACGAAAGCAGCAGGGTTATACATCCAATCATTTTTGGATGATGTAACTTTTTTCACACCTATGGCCGTTAAAACATGTGCATGTCCCTCTACAAAACGTTCGCAAGTTTTAGGATCATCGATTGCACGAAACGCTCTTAACCTGACCACAGGACGTCCCTCTTTAAATATTAGTGCCATGGACAGTTAATTATTCGATTAAGATTCAAAAATAATCAATATAATCAAAAGCTGTTCACTATATATAAAAATATTAAAAATGAACTATTTTATTGAATTCTAAATCATTAAAAACCTAAAATTGTATAGCGTAATTAGAATATAAATTTGGTAGGCCCTTAAATATTATTTTTTGAAATAAACTCAATTTAATTGTTTTTTTGTATCTTTTTCAAATTCAAATTTCATTAGATTATATCAATAATGCATTTTGCGATAAAGGAGTTTCGAAGTCATAATTTTATTCATTCGACATTTTGAAATTACTTTGTTGCAACAAATCAAAGTTACTGAAATCATATATGAAATTTCCATATAGATCATCAAAAACACCTTAAAAGTTAATTTAAGATAACTATGTGTTACATAACACTTTCTTCTGAATAATAATTTTATTAAAATCTAGTCCAAAACAACTTTTCAATTCAACACGGATTTAGAATATACATGAACTATTATAATCTCCATATAGATAAGAGACCAAGGTTACCTGCTTATGGTATTTTACGATAATAACATCTTAAATGGTAAGTTTGTATTTATTAAACCATCATGTGTTTAGCGCGCCATAGTAAAAAACAGTTTATGAATTAAATATCGATGATGGTTTCAACTGATAAATAACGTATACTCCATGAAAATATTAATTATAGAAGATGATCAGCGCGTAGCAGAACTCATAAAGAGAGGACTGGATGAACAGGATTTTGAAACCGTATTAGCTTATGATGGATTATCAGGTAAAAAGCTTTTTTCCCAAGATCATTTTGACTTAATCATTACGGATATCATCTTACCCAAGCTGGATGGTTTAGACCTTTGTAAGCAAATCAGACAAATAAATCCAGATCTTCCAATCATTATGCTGACAGCACTAGGAACTACAGATGATAAAATAGAAGGGTTCGATGCCGGAGCTGACGATTATTTAGTAAAGCCATTTGAAATGCGCGAACTTTTAGTCCGTATTAGAGCATTATTAAAGCGTCGTCAAAAAACAACTGGTAATCTCAATTTTGTTTTACACTTTGAAGATCTCGAAATGAATCTACATACCAAAATTGTAAAACGTAGTCAGCAAGAGATTAATTTAACACCTAAAGAGTTTAAACTGCTGGAATACCTGATGCAAAATCCCAACAGAGTATTGTCTCGGGTCGAAATTGCAGATAAAGTGTGGGAAACCCATTTTGATACCGGCACGAACTTCATCGATGTATACATCAACTACCTCAGAAAAAAAATAGACCGTAATTTTGACAAGAAACTCATCCATACAAAATCCGGAATGGGTTTCATTTTGAAAAAAGAACTATGAAAATAAGAACACGTCTAGTTTTTCTATTTACCGTCATTACAGCAATTATTCTTAGTTTGTTTGCTACTGTAATCTATCTATCGGCAAAGGAAAACAGACAGATAGAATTTTACAATCTACTACAAAAAGAAGCGATCACCAAAGCCAATCTTTTTCTAAATGCTCATGTAGACAAAAAGATTTTGCAAGATATCTACCATAATAATAGAAAAATATTGAATGAGGTTGAGGTTGCTATTTATGATACCAAATTTGATTTAATCTATCATGACGCTGTGGATATCGATTTTGTCAAAGAAACAAAACCTATGTTTGATGAAATTTACCAAAAAGGTGAAATCAAATTTTATCAGCAGGACTGGCAAGTTATAGGTCTTCAGTATGTTTATCAAGGTAAAAGATATATTGTTACTGCGGCCGCTTATGACCAATATGGTTATAGTAAACTCCATAATCTATTAAATAATAGCATTATTGTTTTTATTATTTCAATTTTGTTTATTCTCATAGCAGGTATTTTTTTCTCTAAGAAAGCATTTGAACCAGTTCGTGCTATGAGTGAAAAGCACGAAATATTTCTGCTACCAATCTTGATCTCCGTTTATCAAATAATGACAATAAAGATGAACTATCTGAGCTTGCCGATACCTTCAACGATATGTTGGATCGCTTAGAAAACTCATTTGACGCACAGAAACATTTTGTATCGAACATCTCTCATGAATTACGCACACCACTTGCTGCTATTATTACGGAACTGGAATTATCAATGAGTAAAAATCGAGGGATAGACGATTATAAGAACGCAATTAATCATGCATTAAATGACTCAAACAAATTGGCCCGTTTGTGCAATAGCCTCCTTGATCTAGCAAAAGCTAGTTATGATCCTACCGAAATTGCATTTAAGCCCATACGAGTAGACGAACTTTTGTTAGATGCCAGACAACAGGTTCAAAAAACCAGCCCCCAGTACAAAATTGACATACACTTTAACGACGATTTTGAAAACGATAATCAAATCTCCATAAATGGCAATGAATACTTGTTAAAAGTAGCCTGTAGCAATCTCTTCGAAAATGGTTGTAAATTCTCTACCCCATCTCGCTGTACTGTTTCTGTTCTGTTTGATAGCCAAAATATAGTGCTAAAATTTGTTGATTTAGGAATTGGAATTGCAACCGAAGATCTATCACAGGTTTTTAGTCCATTTTATCGTGGTAAAAACAAAGACTATACCTATGGACACGGCATTGGACTTGCGTTAACACAAAAAATTGTTGCACTGCATAATGGCAATATCTCGGTCATTTCAAAAGAGAACGAAGGAACAACTTCATCTTAACCTTACCACATTGCTGATGCTATAATTTTGTAATCTATATTCAAAATATATCAACGACTCGCTATACTTAAATCTTAGATAAAATAACACCGCAATAAACCGGACAGAAAAGCCTAACACTACGGTGAAGGTTCTGTTGCTTGGCAAAGATCAAATCTGATCTTAAAGCAAAATATTTATAATTTCATCTTCTTTATTAACACTCCAGAAAATCACTCTAATAATTTTCGTAACTATTCAGGTATCTAGTTTT
>NZ_ASZT02000133.1:0-14454 GCF_001006065.1 Sphingobacterium sp. IITKGP-BTPF85 | reverse complement strand
TTCAAAACTGGATGAAGCGATAGAGGAGATTGATGAGTTGTTTGCAGATTCTCGTGTTTCCGTTTATGTAAACGGTGACATTTACAAACCACTACTGGACGTTGGTTTTCTAAATGCGCACACAAAGTTATTCAAAGACAAAGGTTTAAATATTTTTGGAAAAGATCTATATAAAGATGAAATTAAAGAGATCACATGGACAACTGAAAAATGGGGACTTAAAGGAGCAAAAAAGCATAATGCTTTAGCCGTGCACATACAATTAGTGTTGGGAGATTTAGATCCCATTTTAAAAATAAACATAAATACACAACCAAATATCATTGAATACCCATTTGACTATGAAGAACCGATAGACGACAAAGTTCTTGAACATTTTAAAAGAGAATTATTAAAGGCCATGATGAAGGAAATCAAACTATCAATTTGATGTATCAAGCTTATTTCATCATTTTGCAAAATATTTCCTAATTCAATTTAGCGTGCATTAACGTAGAGTAAGGTAATCTGATAAGATTAGGCCATATTTAAACCAAATGAACAAAATACGAGTTAAAAATTTCGGCCCTATTCAAAATGGGATTGAGAATAACGGTTTTCTTGACATCAATAAAATCACTATTTTCATAGGTAATGAAGGATCTGGCAAGGAATGTATGGCTAAGCTTATCTCCACAATGAGCTGGTTGGAAAAAACTTTGTTCAGGGGTGAAATTAAAGAATCTTATGTCACTAGTTATAATAGATTCGTAAAAGAATATTGTAATTATCAAAACCTGGCTAATTATTTTTCAGATGATACTGAGATAGATTTTGTTGGTGAAGTCTATGACATGAAATTCCGTGAAGGAAAATTGACACTATCTGCTAAAAATGCAGAAAGTTATAAAGTACCTAAAATCATGTATGTACCGGCAGAGAGAAATTTCTTAAGTGCAGTTGAAAACCCAGATAAACTTAAAGGTTTACCAAAATCTTTATCTAAATTTTGGGAAGAGATGCAAAAAGCACTTCGTGAGCTATCAGGCAGTATTAAACTTCCGATAGGAGATGTTAGATTTGAATATGACAAAGCAAATAAGATACCTCGAATTGTCGGAAAATCTTATCGCCTAAGACTGTCAGAAGCATCTAGCGGGTTTCAGTCCTTCGTTCCATTATACCTGGTGTCACACAATTTAGCTACATCAATAGAGAAAGAAAGAGATACTTCCAGAAATGAATTGAGTGCTGAAGCACAACGGAAGTTGCAAAATGAGATCGCAAAAATCATTAGTAATGAAAAGCTTTCCACCGAACTGCGTGAAGCCGCATTAAAGTTACTTTCATCTAAATATCGGAACGACACATTTCTTAATATTGTTGAAGAAATTGAACAAAACCTTTTTCCTTCATCTCAAATGTCTGTGTTATTCACACTCTTAGAATATGCAAATCTTCATGAGGAAAATGGTCTTATTCTAACAACTCATAGTCCATACATCATAAATTATTTAACGCTCAGCATACAAGCAGAACATTTACATAATCGAATAGCTAACAGCAATAATAATGATAAAGAAGGCCTATCAGAACGTCTTAACGATATTGTACCTTTAAAATCATGTATTAAGGGTACTACTGTAACCGTATATCAGCTTGAAGATAACGGAAAAATCGTTAAACTTCCTGATTATGAGGGATTACCTAGTGATCAAAATTATTTAAATATTTTTCTGGAAAAGGGCAACAGATTATTCGACTCTTTATTGGAAATTGAAGGGGAGTTGATATGATTAATTTTTTTGACGTAGCTTGTAGGCACGAAGGAATAACCGATAGTCAATTCGGTATTTGTGATAATCAAAACGGAACTGTTGCATATATCGATACCGAAAATCAAGACGAATGGATTGCAACTGTAAATAACCCAGAATGCACACCGGTTTGTTTTACTGCGATAGACAATTGCATCGAAATTAGAAGAGACAACGGCGATATGGATTCTAGATGCGATGGAATGATTGATTACAATGAAAATATTGTTTTTATAGAATTAAAGAACCAAATAACTGGTGGTTCGCCCAAAGAAGGTTTAAACCAGCTTGAAAATACGATTCTCCATTTTCAACAAAACCATGATATTAATTTTTATAAGTATAAAAGAGCTTTTGTTGTCAATAAAAAAAGAATACACTTTCAGACGATCGAAAATGAACTTAAAAGACGCTTTTTCGATAAGTATCGTGTCAGAATTAGCATAGGTGGTGAAATCAATATTTAATAATAAACCTTCGACAGATATTCAGAATATGGCTATACAAATAGGGCAAACAACCTATTCTCACCCTGATAGCAGAATAATTTGAATATTAAAAAGCCGACTGATTATTGAAAATACTCTTTTACCACATCTTCTTTACATTTAATACTGTACTTGATTTTTCCCATAAAATGTCTCCAATAATTGTTTACTTTTTGGAGGCACTTCCATCCCAATAGGCTTTAAATATCTAGTAACACCAACATCATTGATTATCCATTTGATTATGAAAAAACAATAGATATGGAAGTTCTTGAACATTTCAAAAATTATTATTAAAAAGTATCATGAAGCAAATCAAACTGTCAATTTAAAATCTCGATAATCTATAGCGTGCACAACATGAGTTAAATAAAATAGCAAATAAGCGTAGAAGCTAAAAAAGCCCACTGGAGAATCTAAAATCTTCTTCAGCAGTATGAGCGTCTAAAATACTCCAATTATACGGTTTCCCGTATCCTAATCTAATCAAAGGTTTTTATCTTCGATACACACAGGTATTCACAATATCATTTGTTTTTAATTATCAATTGAAGTTGACAATTCAATTATTTTTCAGTATATTGTAAAGTAATTTATTTTCCAATATTAATCTAAAAAATTCAATTTAAAATAACGCTACTATCTGATAGAAAATCGAACATTATACCGATAAACTATCAGTACCCCTTATCAAGTGCTATATATAAGATTATTGCAAAGGGGGATAGTGAATATGCCAACTTTTTACACGAGTCTGGATATGGAAAGGGGTAATTTTTAACTAACCAAATTAACTGACATAAGAATAACACAGTATAAAAATATGAGATTATATTTTAAACTCTCTGAATCTACAGATCCTATTCCATTCAACTATCAACACTTATTAACGAGTTCGATTAATAAATGGCTGGGAAAAGACAATGAAGAACATGGAAAAACAAGTCCATACTCTTTTTCATGGATTCAAAACACAACTTCTTCAAAATCTGGAATTTATTTAAACAAAGATTCTTATTTTTTCATAAGCTCTTTTGATGAGCCATTATTAAAGAGAATTCTAATTAGTGTATTAGAATCTCCAACCCTTTTTTATGGAATTTCAATAATTGACATTCAAATCATTGAAACCCCTCAATTTAATTCATTAGAAAGATTCCTATTAAGTAGTCCTATTTTACTCAGAAAAAAAGAAAATAATTCATCAAAACATGTGACCTATAAAGATGATGATTTTGAAGATCTACTAACGGAGAACATTAGAAAAAAGCTAAAAAAAGCAAATATAAGTATTGAAGGAATTAAAGTTTCACTTGATAAAAATTATCGCTTTCCAAAAACAAAACTCGTCACCTACAAAGGAATAGAAAATAAAACTACTCTCGCCCCCATTATAATTGAAGGTTCTCCCGAGCAAATAACCTTTGCTTGGTTAGTGGGCATTGGTGAATCTACGGGAATCGGCTTTGGAGCATTAAAATAAACCATAATGGAAAAATACTACGTTGTAAAATATTCTGGTCCATTTGGTTTTATAAAACCATGGACGGCAGTACGTGATAGTGAAACCTTTTCTCAACAGTTTTTAACGCCAAGTATAGTTGAAGGTATTGAAAAGAAATTATTTCCGGAATTATTGAAGGAAGTTGGTATAAAAAAGATTATAAGGCATAGGTTATCTTATACTCAAATAAACCAGCAACAAGAAGTTATCCAAACAAGAGGTTGGAATTCGACAAAGAAAGGAAAGCAGCTTTTATTTGAACGACCGACAGCTATCATACTTAGAGGTGTTTTATTAGAGCCGGTACTTCATCTAGCATTTGCGACAAAAGCAAATGCAGAAAGAGCTTTTCAACAGCATATTTGTTTATGTAGAAATGAAGATATCCTACTTCCTGTCGAATTAGTTGAAATTACTAAAGAAGAATTTGATATGGAAGAAAATTTCAACGGATATGAATTGATTTTTGAAAATACAGATTCATCCTTTCAAGTTGGCTATCACAGACAAACTAAAGAACCAATGTTTGGAAGAATTCACATCGTTGGAACTCCCGTAAAATCGTTCTAGTGAATATGGAACTACTTGCGAAATCCGCTCCAGAATGGACGACATTAAAAGCACATACTAACCATGTATTGTGCGTTGTTGTAAAATTTGCGGAGTACTTGGGGTATAACATAGATATTGCGCGCAATGGTGCAATTCTTCATGATATAGGCAAAGCTCATAGCTATTTTCAGAATAAAAGATTAAAAGGTGAAAGCCGTCGAGGCGATATATTCCGTCATGAGATTGCCTCTTTATTTTTCCTTTCTTGCTTTCCAAAGATCAATGGAACGAGTTGATCGAAATGGTAGTAGGACATCATAAGTCAATTCTTAATGATCAGAGTGAATTAGGATTACTAGACCTAGAAGAGGCTTATGATTACATCGAATTTCATATTAAAGGTTGGGAAACATGGAGTATAGAAGCTATTAAATTGCTTAATGACCTAGGTATCAAATGTGAAATTATTTCTAAACAAGAAGCACTGAATAACTTGCAATATTGTATTGATTATTGTGATAATGAAGTAAATAAAAAAGAGTATTCCAAATGGAAAGGTCTACTAATGGGTGCGGATCATTTTGCTTCTGCACTTATTAATAAAACGGAATTGGAAACAAGAAGACTATTTAAAATACCTGATTTAAGTTTTTACAACCGGCAGCACCCACTATATCCATTGTCCTACAAAAACACAACATCCCCAAAAAAACATACTATAGTTATTGCTTCCACTGGGGCAGGAAAAACTGATTACCTATTTCGGCGATGTAAAGGACGGGTATTTTATACATTACCTTTCCAAGCATCTATCAATGCTATGTTCAAAAGAGTCGGATTAGACTTGGAAGCCAATAATCCAAATTTGGATATTCGTGTTTTGCATTCAACATCTGTTATTGTAAAACGAAAAAAGGAGGAAGAAGTAGCTTTACAAAGTTTGTTAGGCTCATCAATAAAAATACTAACTCCTCATCAACTGGCAACAATTGCATTAGGAATGAAAGGATTTGAGGCTATGATCCTTGATCTTCAAGGTTGTGATATTGTATTAGATGAAGTACATACTTACTCTGGTATTTCTCAAGCTCTAGTTTTGAAAATAATTGAAGTCTTAAAATCGATTGACTGCTCCATCCATATAGGCACAGCAACTATGCCGACCCTTCTATATCAACGTGTAAAAAAATATTAGGAGACGATACCTTAGAGGTAAAATTAAATAACGATGAACTTGACCAATTTGACCGTCATGTGGTTTACAAACTGCCTAATTTTGATTCAGCGAAAAAAACTATTGATAAAGCTGTAGAAGAAAAAAGGAAAATATTGATCGTAATGAATACGGTACAACAATCTCAAGTTGTGTACAACTATATACAAGAAGTATATAATAATATTCCTTCACTATTATTACATAGCAAATTTAAACGTGGTGACAGAAACGATAAAGAAAGACAATTACTTGGGTTAGATGAAAACGGACAATCTACTGGTGAATATAATACCTCAACAGAAGCCTGTATTGTGGTTTCTACACAAATTGTGGAGGTGAGTTTGGATATTAGTTTTGATGTAATGATTACAGAATCTGCACCATTAGATGCTCTTGTACAGAGATTTGGCAGAATCAATAGAAAAAGAGCAGAAGAAACTATTGGCAAATTAAAAGATGTTTATGTGATAGCTCCTGGCGAAACAGACAAAGAAGCTAGACCCTATGATCTAAGTATTTTACAAAAGTCATTTGATACATTAGAAAACGGAAGGCCTCTGCGAGAAAGAGATTTACAAAATAAGATAGATCAAGTTTTTACTGAGATAGATCTACTAACCATTGAAGAGCACAGTGTTTTTAAATCCAATGGCAAATTTACATTATCAAAATTAACACATCGCAGCAAAGCAATCTTGTTTGAGTTACTAGAGATTGATAGTGTAAGTTGTATCACAGAAGATGATGTAGAAAACTATGAGAACGGCGATTTTGAAATAAGACTGCAACTTGAAATCCCAGTTAGCTACTGGTCTGTAGCAAAAATGGAACAATCGAAAAAAGGCAATAGACCCTTTATTATTCCGGAAATAACCTACAGCAAAGAGCTAGGGCTTGATGCGGGAAAAATAAAGCAAGAAAATTTAAATGTGCTAAACCAATTTTTATGATTACGACATTAATAGGAAAAACATTTTTAAAAGCATATAACGAAAAATATAATCAAAACTATTCTGCTAAAGGGTTTTTTGAAAAAGAATACTTTGAGCTTTTTTTAATCATAATAAGTATATGCAATGGGTAACAAACTCACCCTTTGTTCAGATGAAAGCAGGTCAAAAACCAGAGAAGTTGTCCATTGAAGAAAGACTAGAGAAGCTACAAAATCTATTTCATAAAATAGATTTTGAAATACCTGATGCAAGTTTCGCAATTGGTTTTCCTGCTTCAGAAAACAAAGAGTATGCAAGTACATCTGGATTAGTTTCTAATATTGATATTGATACAAATCAAGATGACATCTATCTTTCTTGGATAGGCGCTGGACTCGGAATCGGTGTTGCTGGTGGATATAATCTATTGATTAATGATAGTGAAATCACTCTCAAAACATTTGAAGGATGGAAACATTATCGCAAATATTTAAACGATCCAAGCTTACAAAAACTAAGAGGAAATCAAATAAACTCTTGGAATGGTCAGTGGCTAACCTATCGATTAGGAAATCGATTTGATAATGACTTTGATTTTGCAACGTTGGAACATGAAAACATATTTAAGTCAGAAAATACCTTGGCAGAAGTCAATACGGTTAACTGGTCAAACTTATTTTTTAGCTTATCAAATCTTTATCCTGAACAAACGCTCAACACCTATATCTATAGCCTAGGACAAACCAATAAGACCATTGGTTTTATTCCGATGTATTTAAAAGCAGGTAAAAAATTAAAAAATGTTTACAGCCAATTATTCCATAGCGAAACTGCATTCAATAATAAAGAATTTCAAGCCTTATTTGGTATGCATATCAAAAGAGCTTGTGAACTAGGTAATATAGGTTTACACACTTTACGACCTGATAATTTAAAAAAATATATGGAAGATGCTAAAAACCTTTCATTCAAAAAAGAAGAAGACAACATTATTTATCAATCTTATAAAACTTGGTTAATCGCTATGCTATCAAAAAACAAAGAAGAAATTACGGATTACACCTTGGAACTAGCAAAGCTAATTCAAAGATATAGAATCGATTCGAAAGGTACAGAAGGAATGAACCTTATTAAAAATGACCTCTTGGGTGCTAAAATCAAGAAAAAATTTATCGAAGCCCTGACTGAAATGGTTAATAGCCTGAGCAGTTCTGATCTTGAAACCTTGAAAAAGCTAAAAGATGAAGTACACTTAATGACTAATGAGGAGTTTGCTTACTTCAATACATTATTAAAATTTGACTACGCATTTATAGAAAAAAAATCATAAAAAAACAAAAGATTTCAGTTATGAGCAATACGATTTATATTAGAACATTAAAAAGAGCAGAGCATACTGTATTTTGTGTTTCAGACGGTCAGAAATACTACTATGATGCGCAATTCAATAGAAGAATTCCATTCTCAAGTGGTCAACAAGTAAAACGTTCAATTTTGGACAGCATTAGTGAAGTTTTGAATATCATACCTAGTCCAACGACATTCTTATTTGATATTACAAAACAAAAGGAACTAAAAGAAGGAGAAGTGTATGGCACATGTGACCCTTCCTATCCTGATCAGCTACTGGGTGGCTGGATGAAAGCGGCAAAAGGCGGTAAAGATAGAACCTTAAAAAGAAGAAGTCCATTATCAATCTCTGCTATGAGAGGATTACACCCTCTTCTTGCTGGTATTGATAATGATAATGCCTCTTTCGACAGAGTGATAGACCTAATAATAAAGTAATAGTAAGAGATGAAAAGGGAAACCAATTATCAGAGGAGCAAATTGTAGCGTTTCTTGAAGGAAAAGACCGTAGTTTAAGCCGAAAATGGATTCCAGAACAACGAAGAGCATCTGGATTATTCATTTCTGACATTGCTATTGATTTAAGACGATTATTTACTGTTAGCTTAAATTCCTTTGAGCCAGAAATGGCTGATGATACCATAGAGAAATTAAAATCTGAGGGTTGGTTTGAATCAAAAAATGTATTTGGTGATTGTTTAGTTGCACCAAAAGAATTGAGAGAAAAACTGGTTAAAGCATTGGCGAACGCTATTATTAATTGGCGCATAACTTCGAATCAATCTAGAACATTTAGCTTAATGGATACATTAGCCATTTCAATCAGTGATAATGCTAACTTGATTGCAGGAAGCATTAGGCTAAATTGTCCGAAGAAGATTCTAACAAAGCGCAACCTATTATTGACGAGTCTTTAACAAACGTTGAAACATATATAGCACTACAAGCTGGTGGCTACATTCAAACAAAAGGTGAAACTGCCGATGCTCTTGAACGTGCAGAAAAAGCTTGATAGATAAAATGATGGGATTCGATTACGAAAACCAAATTTAGAAGGCAAAAATCAACAAGTAAATCGTATCCGATAAATACGATTTACTTGATAAATTTACTGTGAAACCTAAATAAAAAGACCATGCAAATCACAGGAACTCATATCGCCTACCTCCACACCTGCCATCGTAAACTTTGGCTATTTGCAAATGGCATACAAATGGAACATACTTCTGAAACAGTAGCCGAAGGAAAATTAATCTCGGAAACGACCTATCTAGATCGGTCAAGAAAGTATACAGAACTAGCCATAGATGGAATTAAAATAGACTTCTATGATGCCAAAAATAAAGTTATTCATGAGGTGAAAAAATCTAACAAAGTAGAACAGGCTCATCTGGCTCAAGTAAAATATTACATGTATATACTATCACGAAACGGTGTTCATGACCCCAGTGCACTACTGGAATATCCAAAATTAAAACAACGTGATACGATCCACTGGAATGATGAAATTATGACATTGGGAAATCAATGGGAGAATGAAGCACTCGAAATCATCACTCAAAAATATAGTCCTCCCTTAGTTAAACTGAATATTTGCAAAAACTGCAGTTACTACGAGTTCTGTTTTATACATGAAGACGAATAAATACATAAAATATAATAATATGTTATTGCAATTAAAAATCCAGATTAAAAACATTACGAAACCTCCAGTGTGGAGAAGATTACTAGTACCAGACTATTTTACATTTGATAGGTTACATAAGGTAATACAAGAAGCTTTCGGATGGGAAAACTACCACTTGTATCAATTCTCTCCTAAAGGTTTAGGATCCTACCCCGAAATAGCCATTATAGACGAAGAATGGGATGAAGGTAATACCGAGGATGCAGAAAAAAAATGCTTAAAGAGGTACTTAAAAAGAAAGGACAAAAATATACCTATATCTACGATTTTGGTGATGAGTGGACGCATCAGATTACTATTGAAGAAGTGATTGATAAACATACAATATGGTCAGAATTAGTAGACGGTAAAGGTGCATGTCCTCCAGAAGATTGTGGGGGTACCTGGGGGTATGAAAATGTGAAAGTTGTTATGAATGATCCTAATCATGAAGAATATAACGAAATACGAACGTGGTTAGGAATTAATGAAGATGAGAAATGGAATCCTCTTTTTTTCGATTTTGAAGCTACAAAAAAAGAGTAGCAGCTGTATAACTTCTGTGCGATGAAAAAACTTACTATTTATTTAATCCAGGCCGAATGAGCCGGAAAGATAATACCTTAAAATTTACACCTGTAGATGAAGATAGTATAGAAGGAACTCCTAAATATATTCCTGTAGAAGGTGTGTCTGATTTATTTTGTTTTGGAAGTCTAGATGCTAACAGTGCTTTATATAATTTTCTTGGTAAAGCTGGCATTGCTGTTCACTTCTTTGACTATTATGAGCATTATACTGGCTCTTTTGCTCCAAAAGAATATCTCCTAGCTGGAAAAATGCAAATTGAACAAATTAAGCGATATATAGATAAAAAAAACGGATAGAAATTGCGAAGAAGTTCGTTTCAGGAGCAACATTCAATATGGGAAAAAATTTACGCTACTATATCAATCGTGACAAAGACCTCTCTCCTATTCTAGAAGTAATGGACCATTATGCATTGTCTATAGATAGCACTATAGCGATTGATGAGCTAATGGGGATCGAAGGTAATATTCGTCAGACCTATTATTCAGCGTTTGATACGATTATCTCTGCTGATTTTCAGATGGAAAACCGTAGTAAACGTCCTCCACAAAATGAAATCAATGCCTTAATATCGTTCGGGAACATGCTATGCTATACCTTATGTCTGAGTCAGATTTATCATACGCAACTAAATCCTACAATTAGCTTCCTACATGAACCTGGATATCGGCGATATTCATTGGCCTTGGATATTGCTGAAATATTTAAACCACTATTGGTAGATCGTTTAATTTTTCGTTTACTTAACAAAAAAGAGATTCAAAGTAAAGACTTTGATCATCAGGTAAACAGTTGCTTATTGAAAGAGTCGGGTCGTAAAACTTTTGTGAAAGTATGGGAAGAACGTATTAATGAAACTTTTAAACATCCTGTATTGAAACGAAATGTGAGTTATAAACACTTAATAAAGTTAGAATGCTACAAACTAACTAAACATATTTTGGGAATGGAAGAATATAAACCTTTTAAAGCGAGATGGTAATATGTATGTAATACTGGTATATGATATGGGTGAAAAACGTGTAGGAAAAATGTTAAAACTTTGCAGGCGTTACTTAAATTGGATCCAAAACTCGGTCTTTGAAGGAGAAATTACTGAAGTCAAATTAAAAGAGTTACTTTTCTCTGCTAAAAACATGATGGAACCGGAGGAGGATAGTATCTTGATATTCAAAAGCCGCCAAGAAAAATGGCTCGAAAAAGAGGTGTTGGGTAAAGAAAAAAACAAATTGGACAATTTTCTATAAACTATACTTATGTCGTCGATGATGATGGCAACTACCTGCTCTTTGAAATATTATTATGAAAATTATGCATAAAGCAGCGCTGCGACTGCTTTAAATGCAGTTGTCGATGTCTAGGTATTTTCATGCTATTAGATAGCGACTAATTTCTTGCTAAGTTTTTAATAAAAAAATATGATTTCAAGACAATGAATACTATATTTGGATGCCGTTACCTACGGCCTTTAATCGCACCATATAGGAATTGAAACGGCTTTACCAACGGATAACCCCTATCTTCCTAAATCCCTTTAATCGCACCATATAGGAATTGAAACATAAGAAGAGATGCAGTTGCTAGAGGTGCGCGATCCAACCTTTTATCGCACCATATAGGAATTGAAACATTGAAATAAAGGAATCGCTTAGTCGATTATTTAAACCTTTAATCGCACCATATAGGAATTGAAACTTATTTTATCTTACATCTTAGCTGTTGTTACAATTAACCTTTAATCGCACCATATAGGAATTGAAACTCGGTGTTCATCCATCTTAATAAGCTGGATTCAACCTTTAATCGCACCATATAGGAATTGAAACGGAGTTAGAGCAGGTTAAGCAACATAACATGGATAACCTTTAATCGCACCATATAGGAATTGAAACGAACTAGACCCTACTGTAAATCCTGAAAGTCCTTGGCCTTTAATCGCACCATATAGGAATTGAAACCAACTGCTAATTGTCAGCAGGATCAACAATAATACTACCTTTAATCGCACCATATAGGAATTGAAACTGATTCTAGCAGCTTTTACAGTTTTTATCTTTTTTACCTTTAATCGCACCATATAGGAATTGAAACTTTTGCAAACTCTGCCCTAATAGACGGATCATTACCTTTAATCGCACCATATAGGAATTGAAACAAGGGTAAGGCTGTTGAGCTTTACACGAAACCCCTGCCTTTAATCGCACCATATAGGAATTGAAACACGCTTATTCTATTTTTATCGAACTTATTTTTTGAGCCTTTAATCGCACCATATAGGAATTGAAACAGTACAAAGGAGTTATCAGATAAATTTTGTGATAACCTTTAATCGCACCATATAGGAATTGAAACGAGTTTGACAGTATGGGGTCACAAGATCGTGGTATCCTTTAATCGCACCATATAGGAATTGAAACAGATTTAATGTTGCAAAAGAACCTGGTTTCAACATAACCTTTAATCGCACCATATAGGAATTGAAACAATGGTTCTGTTGCTTTCTCTAATGGAAGATTAGAAACCTTTAATCGCACCATATAGGAATTGAAACTAAGCTATCGGATATATTTCTTTCTTTTCGTTCACCCCTTTAATCGCACCATATAGGAATTGAAACACACTAGGATCGGATTATTTTTCTACAAATCATTCTCCTTTAATCGCACCATATAGGAATTGAAACTCAGGTCAGGGAAAATTAAGGTTTGAGATATTTAGCAACCTTTAATCGCACCATATAGGAATTGAAACATGTAAGTTATTTTCAAAAGACTTCATGTCTTCCGACCTTTAATCGCACCATATAGGAATTGAAACTAAGATGAATCTACTTTTACTACTGAGTTATGGTTTCCTTTAATCGCACCATATAGGAATTGAAACTTAGTTGCGGCAGGTGCTGCGGCATACAACATGGCTCCTTTAATCGCACCATATAGGAATTGAAACAGTGTTGATAAGGTTAAACTTTCAACTGTAGAAGCAACCTTTAATCGCACCATATAGGAATTGAAACGTTCTAATAATAGTACCATTAACTTTATTACGATAAACCTTTAATCGCACCATATAGGAATTGAAACTTACCTAAGCATTTTAATTACTGTAAAAACATCGTCCTTTAATCGCACCATATAGGAATTGAAACTTAGTTGCTGCAGGTGCAGCAGCGTATAACATGGCTCCTTTAATCGCACCATATAGGAATTGAAACTAAATAGGCAACAAACAGAAGTTGGAGGTGCTAATGTCCTTTAATCGCACCATATAGGAATTGAAACAGGCAGTAGAAAACAATACAGTAGCTACAGTAAAGACCTTTAATCGCACCATATAGGAATTGAAACAATAACGCAATAGAAGATAACACCTCCGCCACTCTAACCTTTAATCGCACCATATAGGAATTGAAACATTAGTATTTATATGATCTGTAGGCGCTAACCAAGCCTTTAATCGCACCATATAGGAATTGAAACAAAAGTAATTCCTGAGCCATTTTGCTGATGATTAATACCTTTAATCGCACCATATAGGAATTGAAACTCAATTCGTGACTTGGTAAACGGCGACCTTGTTCGACCTTTAATCGCACCATATAGGAATTGAAACCGATCTTTTAAACCTGTAATATCAACAATAACCTTATCCTTTAATCGCACCATATAGGAATTGAAACATGACTCCCCTATTGATTGCGATATATTGGCAATAGCCCTTTAATCGCACCATATAGGAATTGAAACTTGCTAAAACAAATGTTATTCCTGGATTAAGAAAACCTTTAATCGCACCATATAGGAATTGAAACATAATATCGGCGATTATGTTTCGAAAAGTGTCGCAGCCTTTAATCGCACCATATAGGAATTGAAACTAGTTACCGAATTCGATATCGCCACGTCATTAACTACCTTTAATCGCACCATATAGGAATTGAAACTAGGAGCAACTATCGCTGGTTCTGTTCAATCAGGAACCTTTAATCGCACCATATAGGAATTGAAACAATATTGTTGAAGATTGGGGAGTTATGTTTTTTCCTGACCTTTAATCGCACCATATAGGAATTGAAACGTGTTATCAATGATCAATGATCTTATAAAATAATCCCTTTAATCGCACCATATAGGAATTGAAACAATTTTAAGAGGTACAGGGTGTGCTTTAGATAAAGCCCTTTAATCGCACCATATAGGAATTGAAACGGTACAACACTTCGACAGTTAAATCCTATGTAGCACCCTTTAATCGCACCATATAGGAATTGAAACGTAGTTGAAATGAAGGAAAGACTGTCAATAGGAATTACCTTTAATCGCACCATATAGGAATTGAAACAAGGTAGATCCTGATAAA
>NZ_ASZT02000132.1:0-14639 GCF_001006065.1 Sphingobacterium sp. IITKGP-BTPF85 | reverse complement strand
TTCATCTTCTTTATTGGAGAAAAAATACCTGTCCGGTATTGGGTTCCTATATCATTCCCTTGTTGATTTAAAAGTGTTGGATCGATCGTTTTGAAAAACAAGTCAATTAACAGTTCTAAATCAATTTCTTCGGGGTCATAGACAACTTTAACGGTTTCTGCAGCTCCTGTTACACCTTTAGAAACTGCCTCATAAGTTGGTTTTACAACTGTTCCATTCGCATATCCTACTTCTGTAGCAGTAACACCTCTTACTTGTTTAAAAAAATGCTCTGTACCCCAAAAGCATCCTCCTGCAAAATAAATTTCTTTTGTTTTACGATTCATGTCGGTTGGTATTTTATTTAGTGGCTCTATTGTCTTTTTCTTTAAAGCAAGACCCATTGCCATCAATGTGACAACTCCAATAGAACATATCAATATTATTAATGTATTTTTCATTGTTTTATGTTTTAAACTGTCTTATAACTTACCAAATGCATACCAAATCCTAGGTACATCAGATCTTTAAGTATAAAAAAATCTGTATAGGGTACGCCATCTATAATCTTCCACATATTTGGTGTGGTGAATAAGTAACTCAATGTCATCAGGAATATGACGCAAATTGCAAATCCTGCATATTTTTTCAGTTCGTCAAATTTTAATGTCAGAATCAGTAAAATTGCTACCAAAATTTCCACTACACCAACTATATTCGATACGGTTTGCACACTCAATATGGTATACATCCAAGCCGATAGTGGATGATTTTCTATCAGTGGTTTAATCGCATTTGCCTCCGTAGGTGTAAACTTAAATATTCCTATCCAAAGTAAAATAAGAACCGCTCCTCCAAACGAAATATAGTAACCTAACGAAGACCCTATATTTGGATCATTATTTTTGTTTTTTGCATGCATTTTGATTGATTTTAAAGTTCAGTGATGTTTCTTTACATCAATAGTCGCTGATACTTTAAAATGCTGACAAAAAAGATTAAGTTTTAATTTTACTTTTTATTTTACTTTTAAACTCCTGTATATCATTTTCATGAATAACCTGATTATGCCCTTTATTCAGATTGTTGCGCAAAAGTGTATCCATAAAAATAAACTTTCTCTCATAAGCGCGGCACCATTTACAAATAGAAAGATGTCCCTTTAATCTTAGTCTTTGAATTAATGATAATTCGTCAGCATTTTGCAGTTCAATTAACAAAGTCGTCTCAGAACAAGAGAGCAGTAAAAAGTGTATGGTTCTTTTTAACATAGTAATGTTTTAATTTTGAGTATTAAACCAATTATTTTCCAAACAGGCCCTTAATTGTAATCGACTTCTCTGAAGTATTTTCCAAAGGTTAGTCGTTGTAATTCCGGTTTCCTGACAAACTATAGCTGCCTTTTTTTCTTCGAGATAATAAAGCTTTACAGGGATTTTCCACTTTAAAGGAAGACCTTCTAAACACTCCTCGAAAGCAATATGGAACTCTTTGTCATCCAGCAGATTTTGTTCTTCGTTCCACTCATATAGTATATCATCACTTTTCCATGATCCTGATTCATCAAAAAAATAATCCAAACTGATCTGATCGTTATGACGGTACTTTTTACGATAGAAATCAGCAACTTTATTCTTTAAGATACGCATGAGCCAAGTTAAGGGACTACTATTACCCTTGAAGTTAGTATATGACTCAAAGGCAGTTATAAAAACATCTTGTACCAAATCCTCGGCATCTTCTTTATCAGACACTAAATACATTGCTCTTTTTAATAAGGGCACACTGTATTGGTCAATCCACCTATTAATTGTCTCTATCTTTTCATTCATGCTGCGATTCAAATATACTGGTTTATAAAGTTAAAGAATAAACTTCTGACTTCTATCAACATTAACCGGACGATGTAAGCAGATTGGGTAGATTAATGCTAGATAAAAGGATGTTTAAATATACTTTTCATTTTAGTTCAGACAATTTATCTTGTTAGAAAAAAAGATATATAACGAATTGATTATCAACAAATAATATATTATATTTACAGATCGGACTAACCTAACATTAAAAAAAAGATCTAATATATTGAAACTTATGCTAATTAAAAAGAATGAGAAATCGTGTATAGCGTTTTTTTCCTTTCAGCTTATTATTGTGTTAATACTGCTAATATCTACTGTCTCACCCATTTTTGCGAAAAATAAACCTAGTAAGGTTATAGTCGCCTATGTAACTTCCTGGACATCAGATATACCCGATCCAACACAGATTACACATATTAATTACGCATTTGGTCATGTTAATGATGCTTTAATGGTATTCGTATCGATAATGAAACACGGTTACAATCGATTGTCGATCTGAAGAAAAAATATGCTCATCTTAAGGTATTATTGTCGATCGGTGGTTGGGGAAGTGGCCGATTTAGTGAGATGGCCTCAGATAACACTAAAAGAGAGCAATTTGCCAAAGATTGCGCTCGAGCTGTCAAACAATTTCATTTAGATGGTATTGATATTGACTGGGAATACCCTACTAGTTCGGCCGCAGGTATATCTTCCCATATTAATGATACCCATAATTTTAGTTTATTGATGAAAGCGATTAGAAAAGCTATTGGCACTAAAAAATTGCTAACTATGGCTTCTGTGGCAAGTGGTAAATATGTGGCTTTCGATATAGTTGCACCTTATCTAAATTTTGTCAATATCATGACCTACGATTCCGGTAATCCTCCTTACCACCATGCGAGCCTATACCGATCAGCATTGTCTGGTAATACAACATGTGAAGAAGCAGTAGCAGCACATATTACCGCGGGGATGCCTGCTCACAAACTTGTTTTAGGAATACCCTTTTATGGAAGAGGAAATAAGGAAGAAGTTAAAAGTTTTATCGATTACAAAGACTTATTAAAGCTACAAGGATTGGAAAAAAAATGGGATGATGTTGCAAAAGCGAATTACATGGTCAATCAACAAGGAGAATTTGTTTTGTCCTATGAAAGCCCTGAATCCATCAGGCTCAAGTGCGATTTTATAAGAGCAAAAGGTTTATTAGGAGCTATGTATTGGGAATATGCTGGTGATACAGAAGAAGGAATACTTCGACGTACAGTTTATTCAGGAATATTCGAGTAATCAACAATTGAACATAAGTACAGGAATAACCTTATTGTGAAAGAATGGAAAAGCAAAGTTTATTTTATCATAAGCGGAATCCAGCAATTGATATGATGCGGGCACTGACCATGTTGATTATGATCTTTGTTAATGATTTTTGGAAAATTCATGACGTTCCCCATTATCTTGAGCATGCTGCTTATGGAGAAGATTTTATGGGGCTAGCAGATGTTATATTTCCATGCTTTCTTTTCTCTGTCGGTTTATCCATACCTTATGCAATCGAGATACGGTATACTAAAGGATATGAATCGCTATCGACAATAAAACATATTTTGTCTCGTACATTTGCACTTTTGATTACTGGAGTTTTTATCGGAAATTCCGAAGCCGGGCTAGCGGCAGACACTCCTTATTCAATCGCTATCTATTGGGTACTGATGATCCTAGCTTTTGTTGCCATCTGGAACGACTATTCAAAGGTTACGAATCATCGAATACAAGGCCTGATCCCCATCTTCAAAATAATAGGTGTACTCATACTTCTCTATTTAGCAATTAGCTTTAGAGGAGCAAATGGATCTGTATTTTCTTCGAATTGGGGTATTCTTGGGATGATTGGTTTTTCTTATTTCTTTTGTGCGACTGCTTATTTACTATTTTCTGATCGACATAAATACCTATTTTACATTACTGTCATCCTTATTTTGATCGCAATTCTTAAAACGCCATTAAAAGCAGAGTTTGGTGGAACTTCAATCTTAAATCTACCAAAAGGTAATTTTATTGATGGATTCATTGCACTATTTCATATCGGCAATGGCGTATTAACAGCTTTCACCATGGGTGGTGTAATACTCAGTATGTCACTTGCTAAAATGGAAAAATTATCTAAAAGCATGCAATGGTTCTATATCATTTTATCTGGGTTGATCAGTTTAGCGATGGGATATTTCTGTCATCAATATTGGATTGTAAATAAAATATCGGCGACATTACCTTGGTTATTTTATGTCTTATGTATTTCCCTGTTGACATATACTTTAATGGATATCTTAACCTATTATAACTTGACAGGATGGTTTAAATGGATCAAACCAGCTGGTACAAGTACACTTACTACTTATTGTATACCTTATTTGTATTATGCAGCCTCTAGTTTAACCTTAATTACATTACCCGATCAATTAACCTCAGGGTTGCCAGGTCTTCTTAATTGCTTTCTTTTTGCTATTTTAGTAATCTGGACAGCTGGTCTTTTTGAAAAAATGAATATAAAACTACGGCTATAAAACATAGAAAATATGATTATATTGTGTTCTAAATAAGCTTTGATACCAGCACCATAGCTGACTTAAATATTTACCTTATATCTATAATGAGAAATTCGATTCGAGCTGTACTTATTTTTTTCGCGGTATTTACAACATGTAACTTAACTGCCCAAGTGCATAACAGGTCAAAGTCTTTAACAGTAGTGAGATTGAAAACGGATATAGCTGATCCTAAAGATATCCCTCTTTTTTTTAATAAAACGGCTATTACCTATCAAGCTATTGATCAGGTGAATTGGACTACATATCCCTATAAACCGCAGGTTAGTTTTGCTATTGCATATACCGATAAGGCTTTATTAATTCATTACCTAGTGGAGGAGAAACATGTAAGGGCTGTTACTAATCATGATAACGGGAAAGTATTTCAAGATGCATGTGTTGAATTTTTTGTCCAACCTCAGGCCTCTGATTTAACCTATTATAATTTTGAATTCAACTGTATCGGAAAGTTATTAATGCAGGCAGGTAAGCCTGGAAAACGTGCATTGGCCACAGAACCTATATTAAACAGTATCAAGCGATGGTCCTCTTTAGGTAGCGATCCGATCAATATTCAAAATCAAACAACCTCTTGGCAACTAGCTGTCATCATACCATTAACTGCTTTCTATTTAAATCCAATGGATTCATTTGCTAATCAAAAGTTTAAAGGGAACTTTTATAAATGCGGTGATAAATTGGAACAGCCTCATTATTTATCTTGGTCTCCTATTCATTTACCGCATCCACAGTTTCATGCTATAGATTTTTTTGGAAATATAAACTTTCAATAAAGATGAGTTAGATCTTTCGTATTATGTCTCTCATCATATTTCTTAGCAAGAACTTTATAAAACCTAATTCTGATGTAGTTTTCAGGTTTAAGCACTGATATGGTCAATTTAATCCAGGACCTGTATTTAAAGTAACCCTAGAGCATAATAAACTTATGGACAGGTTGGTCATGATAAAAAGAACTTGTACCTTTGCAAAACATAAATTCTTCGCGCGAGACCTAGATGCTTCCCTTATCTTTCAGATTGATTCCAAAAACAAAATCATTGGTTTAAACAAAATTCAGAATAGTGAAATGAAAGCACATAAATTGTAGTCAAATTAGTGTTAATATTGGATATCTAGTATAATGGAGTTAAATTTGAAATAAAAAATGGCGTTCAAGCACATCTTTAAAGTAGCACTAAGTTGGTTTTCAACAGAGAAGGTAGCTTCTCCTAAATCTAAAGTTTATAGTAAAAGCCATCACATTTCTATTGAAGGGAAAAGTGATCTGGCAATCTCTGCAGCTAAAGCTTTCAAAGGGGATCCAAGTCTATACAATCCAGAAGATCTCTTGCTGAGTAGCTTAGTTTCATGCCATATGATGTCTTATCTTTATATTTGTGATCAAAACAACATTGAGGTCATCTCTTACACAGACCATGCAGAAGCTATATTAGAAGTTAATTCAGATGCTAGTGGCCATTTTGTGGAGGTAATACTAAAACCTGCAGTGGTTATTTTAAATCCGGAGCAATTGCATTAGCGTTAGATTTGCACAAAAAAGCTAATCAACTTTGTTTTATAGCCAATTCGTGCAATTTTCCTGTAATGCATATGCCGACATGCCTCGCAGAATAAAAATATAATAGGTACTTTCCATAAAAGACAGGTATATAAACAACGCATATAACTTCGCAATTTTCTTGGGTATATGATAAAATTCTTTACTTTCGCTGTTCATTAATACATACATGATATATGAACAAAGAAATTAAAATCTTTAGAGATACAGCTAAAAGCAGAAAGTTATTAATCAGTTCTGGAGCGATCTGTCTAGTCCTGGGCATTGTATTTATTTATGGATTAGGCACTTTTGACGATATTTTTAAAGCAAAGGTAGCAGTGGCAAGTGGGGCTGTATTTTTGATTATGCTGATTTTCGTGATAAAGAGTATCATAAATATGAATGATAAGTCTGCAATTTTTGAATTGAATGAAAATACTGTAAGCGGAAAAACCTCACCTCTATCAAGAGGTATTGGAGCAATTAACTGGAAAGATGTTACTGGTTTAGAGGTTCAAAAGTTGGTGGCGATACTTTGGTGGTTGTATACTTAACGAATGTAGCATATTACCAAACAAAACTTTCCAAGATGTTTTGGAATATGGCTTTTGATAAACAATCTCAAGAATTACAGATCATGTATCTGCTTCCGAAATTGATATGAGCATAAATGAACTCTATGACTTGTTTGTATCTTACTGGAAACAACAAGTTGCATAGTTATTCATTTTCGATAATAATATGAATGGTCTCCTGTAAAACCATCATACTATAATAGAAACCTTCATTTCCGATTCTGCGAAAAGACTTTTATGGCACTATTATTTAATTAAGGTCGATCTACTAAATTTCCAAATTTAATAAAAATACAAAAATAGAGAAGGCTTATCCCATCATAGATAAGCCTTCTCTTAATTACCTTCTTAATCTTCTCTTAAGGTTATGTAAGATCGATTATTTCCTACTATTGTTCCCAACCTAATGTTTGCACTAAGTTACTTCCACTTAACACCATTTGACTATTGGCGATAGGATAATAGTAGTGCTTATTTTTAATAAAGTTTTTCTTATTATCCCTAGCAACAGTAAACATAATATGTCCATTACTTCCATTCTCTAGGTAAATGCTATTATTATTACCATTTGCATCTTTGAGGTAGTAAGTGTAATGTTCTTCAGTTGTTCTGGAGTAAACCCAGCAATAGGACCTGTATCTTTCGCCGATTCTAATATAGCTATATCGGGATTCCCGTCACCGGTGACATCCATTGCACCTAACGCCTTTACATACATACCTTGCTGTTGATCTGCAAGACGTTCACCAACTTCCCATCTAAAAATATCACGATAGCGCTGGCCTTCACATGCTAATTCAACCCGTCTTTCTCTTCTAACTTCTAAAATTAGTCCAACATTTCCTTTTACATTAGGATAGTACTGTTGTAATATAGGATCTACAGCACCCATCGCTTCACTTAAAATCATAGGAGGCATAGCAACACGCGCTCTTAGTTGGTTGATCGACTTATCCAGATCTGCTTGACTATTCAAAGTTCCAAGTTCTGCTTTAGCTTCTGCATAAATTAATAGGACTTCAGCATATCTAAATACAAATGCATCCGTGTAAGAAGCTTCCCAGCTAATCATTTCGGTAACTTCCGGATAAAATTTAATCTGATTATACCCACCTAAAGTTGGCTTCAAACGATGTGGTGTCGTTGCGTCAATCGATTGAAATCCAGGCTTCATGAATGTTTGCTCAAAACGTGGATCTCGATTTGCAAATACTTCATTGACATTTTTTGTCTTATAATTTGGTTGATTTGTAAATCTAGTCCCATCTTTCATCAAATAGCTTTCCATCAGTGTCTGGCTTAAAGCCCATTCATAATCCAATACCGTATGCGTATTTCGTCTCATATTCAAATCTTTATCGTAATCGATAAACATAATAGTTTCCGGATTTGCCTGAAGATTTTGACTGATAAACAAGTCTCTGTAAGCTCTATCTACACCACCGGCTTTACTGATCTGAAAGCTACCCTCATTTATGATTTTCTCCGAAGCAGATACTGCTCTTTCTAGAAACGTTTTAGAACTAGCAGCCAAACCTAAGTAGGTATGATATTTACGGTATGTACCTTCTTGCAGTGCAAACTGTGCCAGCTGTGCTAAAGCTGCCCATTTAGTTACAGTCGATTTGTGTCCGTCAGGTTTTATATGGGCTGCTGCAAATTCTAGGTCAGCCATAATAGAATCAACCACCAAAGCTCTACTATCTTGCTTCTTATGTAGCGGTTCAATATCTGCGGTATTCAAAGTGTGTCCATACCAAGGTACATCATTATACATATTGACTTTATCAATATAGAACCGTGCACGGAAAAATTTGGCTATACCGACATAATGATTCACTTCCTCTGCACTTGCATTCTTAACGCGTCCATAATTTCTAGAAAAAAGTTGATCCCACGCAAAGTGGACCAGCTCCAAACACTCGCATTTTGAGGCGTTATACCTCCCCTCATCATTTCATCTATAGCGCTTCCTGAATTATGATGGGCCAAGTTATCCGTTCCGATATCTGCGATCGGTGAACTTAAAGTATTGTAAAAACTATTGGTATATGTTTTTAAATCTGTAATATCATGATACATTTCATTATTTAAAAATTAAAATTCAAGCCCAAAGAATATGTTCTTTGAAATGGATAAGCAGTTCTATCCCCTACAATCTCTGGATCTAAATAATCCATCAATTTCGTAAATTCAAAAAGATTTTCGCCGCTGGCAAATAAACGAACGCGATCCACTCCCCATCGATCTGTCAACGATTTTGGAAAAGTATAACCGACCGTAATATTTTTAACCCTTAAATAGCCCGCATTTTGTAAATATTTAGTTTGTGTAGCTGCCAATTCGATTCCACTTTGCTCAGCTACATAAGATTTAGGTCTAGGCAAGTATCCATTTGGATTATCTGGCGTCCAGTGATCTAAATTAAATTTTGTCAAACTCGCCCAAGGTTGAGCATAGATACCCCAAAAGTAATGGTCGCCTCCAGGAGGATAATAATTTCTCTTACCGACACCTTGCAAAAATATACGAAGGTCTATACCATTCCATGCCGATGTTAAATCAAGGCCATAAGTGTATCGCTGTCTTGAGTTACCGATCACTTTATAATCACCATGATTTGCTAATGTCCAATCACCGTTATTGATCTTTCCATCTCCGTTTATGTCCGCAAATTTAAGATCACCTGGCTCGAGGCCTCTTGTACCCGGATAAGAAGTAACATCATTCTGATCAGCATGTGCCTCTATTTCTGCTGCTGACTGAAAAAACCTAATGTGGTCAATCCCCACATTTCACCGATCTCCTGTCCTACATAGTAATCATTTAAGTTATTTTTAGGATTGCTAAATTTTTCTATGTAAGCACGGCTGTCAGCAAGATTAAATCGAGTTGCAAAGGAAAGAGGTTTAGAACCGACCATAAACTCTTTATTAAAACCAAGGGTTAACTCCCAACCCTTGGTCTTTAAATCTGCTGCATTTTCTAATGGTACTCCGGTACCGAGAACAATAGGTAACGTACGACCCGCAGTCAGCATATCTTTTGTCATACGTTGATACAAATCAAATGATCCAAAAAATTGATTACCAAAAAGGCCGATATCTACTCCGAAATTTGATTGTGTAACTGTTTCCCAAGTTAACGTAGGCGAAACCAAACCAGGACTTGTTACATAAGCAGGGCGTTTACCATCTAACACAATACTTGTACCTTTTCCCATATTTGCGATATATGGATAATAGTTGTCACGCAGATCTTGATTAGCCAATGACCCATAGGATCCGCGTAACTTCAAATTTGAAACAGACGCACTTAGCGGAGCAAAAAAGTTCTCCTTTGAAATCACCCAAGCCCCAGAAACTGATGGGTTAAATGCAAATCGATCTTTTTTAGGAAATCTTGAAGAACCGTCATATCTCAGATTTGATTCAAAAATATATCGCTCTTTATAACTGTAGTTAATTCTAGCAAATGCACCTCTGACCGACCATGCATAGTCAGATGCACCAACTGAAGGTGTTTCTCCTGTGGCTAGTCCAATAGTAGGCAAAGAATTGGCAATCAATTGATCACGTGAGGCTGAAAACGACTCATAAATACGTTCTTCCTGATTAAAACCAACCATTAATGAAAAATAGTGATCCTTTAATGTCTGTTGGTACTGGGAATACAGATTATATACATTATAGCGGGTTTCATCACTTCCATTTGAAGCTGAGCTATTGAAAGCTTGGCGTTTGATAACACCTGGACCTGTACTAAATTCCAGTGGCACCACAAAATAATGACTTTTACCGGATACCCTTCTAAATGTTGCATCACCATTTAAAGTCCAAACATTTTTTAGTAGATCGATCTTAGCTCCAAAACTGCTTTGAAAATCATTGACTCTGCGAACACTTCTTCCTCCATCGGCAACAGCACCGATCATACTTACACCGGCTTCTGTATAGGTTCCGTCAGGATTGCGTACCGTATTTAATGAGGGCTGGCGGTTAACATTATGCCAATAAAGATAACCTTGATCAATAGCAGATGGTTGGTCATATTTATCTGCAGTATAGGTTGTATTATTAGATAATGTAAACCAATCAGTTAATTTATAATCTCCCTTAGCTCTAAAATTGTAGCGATCATAGGTATCTGGACTGATTCTGAGCATACCATTTTGTCTATAATACTCTCCAGAAAGATAAAATGAAGACTTTTCATTTTTTGAGATATATTGATGTTGTTCGTGTAAGAAGGCTGAATATCTTTATATACTTCTTTGAACCAGTCTGTTGAACCTAAATAGATATAAGCATTAGGATTTTTTGGATCCACAATCACACGTGGTAATGAAGGATCATCATTTAAAGCTTTACCATATTCGAGCATCCTTTCATCATAAAGATTATACCAAGGAGCACCCATGATATTCCTATACTTCATGACTTCATATGGATTATCTTCAATGTCGACCGTTCTAGTTATTGCTTTAGCTGCAAAAATTGAATTGGCGGCTACCTTTATCTCTTTACTTGTTCCTGTTTTTGTCGTTACTAAGACCACACCAAAAGCAGCCCGGCTACCATAGATTGCTGCAGATGCGGCATCTTTTAAAACCGTAACACTAGAAATATCAATGGGATTCATTCTGTTTAATTCATCATTTGTGGCCGGAACGCATCAATCACAATTAATGGTCCACCGCCAGATAATGATGTATACCCCCTTACATTAATCCCAGGTGAACTATTTGCTCTACCACTCGTAGGCGTTATGTTTAGATTAGCCATAGCTCCCTGTAGCCCAGTGCCAACATTAGTAATCGGTCTGCTATCCAAAAACTTTTCGCTGATCTGGTCAACAGCACCAGATAAATTGATTCTTTTTTGAGTTCCATAACCCACGACAATAACTTCATCCAAGTGCGACTCTGCACTTTCCATTCGGATATTGATCACCTTTTGATTTGCAACCTGAACCTCTTGATCTTTGTAGCCTAAAAAACGGAAAAGTAAAATGCTATTTTCTGGTACACGAAGAGAAAACCGTCCATCTGCATCTGTCTTTGTCGAAAGGCCAGATACTCCCAAAACGGATACAGTTACACCCCGCATAACCCCAATAGAATCACGCACTGTACCGGATATTTCAATATCTGTTTTATTTCTTTCAGTAATAACGATTGTCCCCCCCATTATCTCAAATGCAAGATTTTGACCTTTTAGTGCCCGATTTAAGACGGTGCGAACATCTGATTTAGAAACAGACACATCTACAAGATCGGTCTGCTCGAGTAATTTTTCATCGTAAAAAAAACGCAATTTAGTCTGCTTAGATATCTCTTTCAGCACATGCTCTATTTTCGCATTCTTCATCGAAATATTTACATTCTGAGCATATCCCGATGCTTGGGCCCCGAGTGTAAACAACACAACCAGCATACAAATTAACTTCATAATTAGCAGGATTTTAAAAACATAGGCATAGGGTCGACTCCTCCGATCATCCCGGATTATTATAGGAGAAAAAAAATTCATAACTTTGAATAGTTAAAGGTTGATTAATCTATAGAATTCACATTTCAATAAATTGCCTTTTTCCATTTGGGAGTGCGTCAACACTCCCTTTTTTTATGGATCTGGCCGTAAACTAGTATTTGTTAGGTTTCGATCATATCATTCAAATTTTAAGGTTTATAATTCTGTTATTTTATAATTACTTTTCGTCCATCAATTTCAAATTTTTTCTTAGTCACATATGCCAATGAATTCAGAATTTCGGAAAGTTTCAATTCACGACTTAAAGAGCCTTTATAAGATGAATTTAAGGTCAAAGCTTCAGCATTAATAATTTCAACATCATACCATCGCGCAATCTGTGATAAAATATCTTGAAGATTGTTGCCGTCAAAATAAAACTCTCCTCGTTGCCAAGCTATATGTTTTGAAACATCTGTTTGTTGGATTTTAATTTCATCACCTTTTATCAAAGCCTCTTCTCCCGGAAGCAATTCATGTTCGTGATTTCCTTTTAGAATCTTTACTTTACCTTCAACAAGAGTTGTATTCACTTGATCTGCATAAGCATTAATGTTAAAACTTGTACCTAGAACTTCAACAGTACTACCTTCGACTTCAATGCGGAAGGGTCTATTCTTATCCTTTTTCACTTCAAAATAAGCTTCACCTGTGAGCTTTACCCGACGCTCTTTTACACCAAAAGCATCCGGATAATCTAGTGTAGAAGAAGAATTTAACCAAACCAATGTACCATCCTCTAATTCCAATTTATATGTGCCAGCATTGGGTACTTCTACAAAATAGTTACTGGAATGCGGTACATTATCCTTACTTAGTTGATGGTCTTTTATTTCACTTTTTTTACCCTTATAAGATAGATAAGCATAAGAAGACCCAGGCAGGATATCATTTTTATAAGTTCCAGTAGAATCTGGTATTTGTGCTGCCAAATGGACTTCCTTTATTTGAATATTATTTTTCACAAAGTATAATGTAGTAATACTCACGATCACTATAACAACGGCCGCTACGGAAAATCTTTTCCAGTCAAACATCTTTCTCACTGGATTTGAATCAGAAGTAACATCTAGCTGATCCATTACGATAGATTTTGATCTACCTAATGATTGAATCCGTTTGGTATCCGAAGTCTCTTGAGACTGGTCATCTTCAATTGAATAAAACCAATTCAAAAGCAGTCTATGTTCTTCAGGTGTACATTGACCATCCAGATATTTCTGAAGTAATTGTTTTTGAGAATCTATGGGTTTATTTTCCTTCATACATCCTTATAACCCGACTTCGGGTGAATAAGTACCGAAAAAAGTAAAATAATTATTTGAGTTTAAATTTGAGTCTATTCAGCGCCATAGAAACATTATTCTTGACAGTCTGCTCAGATAAAGAAAGTTGATTGGCAATGTCTTTTATTGACATATCTTCACTCCTGCTGAGTCTAAAAACAGAACGCATAGTATCAGGCATACGAGACATTTCATTTTCTAAAAGCCTTGCAAGTTCTTTAGCGATCAGTTCATCTTCACTGGTAGTGCCGATAAGATATTGATCTTTATTAATCTCAAGATAATCAAGATGACGATTTCTTTTTTCACTTTTAATAAGCCAATCAATCATCTCATATTTGGCAGCTTTAAATAAGTAAGGATAAATGGAATCACTCACTTCAATTTTGCTTCGTCTATTCCACATAGAAATAAAAACTTCCTGTATTATATCTTCGACATCTGGAACAGATTCAATCCGCTTTTGGATAAAACGAAAAAGAATATCCGAATATCGATCGAATAAAATTGAAAAGGCCATTTTATTGTCCTTCTTTAATTCCTCAAACAATTCGCTATCAGACCACGTCTTCATGATTTCTTACTCTTGATCAATTTAAATTGCATACTAGAACTTTACATTTCTTCAGTTGCAAAGTTATAATTGGTGTGTTAAGATAGCGTTAATATAATATTTAACAAAAAACAAATCACATTTTTAATCTGGTTTTTATTAAAAATTTTCATTAATCAACTAAAATGTAGTGATCTATCGATGCTACGGTTTTACATAAAAATGAAATAATTTCGGTCTAAGACTGCTTATTTAGATAAATTAGTACCTCCACATATAAATGCAAATTCTAATTATAGTACAAAAGCCCTAGGTATTTAAACATAGGCTTTTGAACAGTGATTCATCTCCATCTATCAAATTTATAATGAACATTTAAATTTGATACCTTTAAAAACCCGGATGGGGTTACCACGCTCTATTTCAGCATGATTATGCCATTGGAGGTCTTTTTCTTGCTTAACAGTCAGATCCTGCATATTCATGATCTTTAACGCAAGACGTTCTGTTGCTAATTTTTTATTTTGTAATTGGGATCTTGTATCCATCGCTACGACCATTAACCCTGTCATGAAGTGCGCGAACAGCAGAACTAACTTTATTTACATGTTGTCCACCAGGTCCCGAACTTCGTATCATTTGATAAAGAATATCATCTTCCGAAATTGCTACCTCATTCTTCTCATTAACAATAAACAAAGCAATGAACCAATTTT
>NZ_ASZT02000131.1:0-14651 GCF_001006065.1 Sphingobacterium sp. IITKGP-BTPF85 | reverse complement strand
TTATATAAAGGATGGGGTTGCTGTTGATAAGCTTCTGCATACAGGGAAATGAGTTGGCCATTGTCGTACAGCATTTTTTCAAAATGTGGGACATGCCATTCACTATCGACTGAATAGCGCGCAAAGCCACCTCCGATGTGGTCGTAGATACCTCCAGAAGCAATTTTTTGGAGCGTAAAATGAACATGGCTTAGTGTTTCAGTATCCTGCGATAAAACAGCGTAACGCAATAAGAATAACCAGTTGTTAGGAAGTGGAAATTTTGGACTGCGATGGTAGCCACCGTTCCTTGGATCAAATAATTCTTTCCAGGGTTTTATAATATCTTCTAAATCTTCAAACTTATATTGCTCCGGTATTGCATTTATAGGTAATCGCTCACTCTGTTGAATGCCTTTTGTCAATTTGTCAGCATATTCCATTGCTACAGCAGGTTGTTCCTCCCACATGCGGGCAATCTGAATTAAAATATTCTGCCAATCATGAGCTTTGAAATAAGTACCACCGTATATGGGTCTACCGTCAGGTAAACAGATGCAGTTTAATGGCCATCCACCAGCATTTGTCATCAACTGTACCGCAGTCATATAGACCTGATCAATATCTGGACGCTCTTCTCTGTCTATTTTGATCGGAACATAAAACTTATTCATGGTCTGTGCGATCACATCATTTTCAAAGCTTTCGCGTTCCATCACATGACACCAGTGACAGGCAGAGTAGCCGATACTGATGATGATCAATTTATTTTCTTCCTGTGCTTTTTTTAATGCTTCTTCCCCCCATGGCATCCAGTGAACCGGATTATGCGCATGTTGTTTCAAATAAGGAGAATTTTCAAATTGCAATTGATTTGCCATAACCCGAAGGTACAAAAATGAATTATACTATGGTATTTAAAAGCGTAGCAGTATTGGATGTTAGGGTATTAAAATCAAAACCTTCATCAAGAATCAGATGTACAACTTGCGATGTTGATAAAGGGACAGATTCATTACTCACATATTCAATAAAATCTGATAAACCAGGGTTATGGCCAAATATAAATAGTGTATGAATATGTGGTGGAACTTGGTTAATTAGTTTTAGAATATCCAAATAAGTAGCCTCATATAGCTGATCTTCTTTAATTAAAGCAATCTGAGGATATTTAATTGCTTTAATGAATATCTCTGCTGTTTCAGATGCTCTAATTGCAGAAGAGGAAATACAGAGTGTAGTAGAATCCGCTTGCATCTGTAGAGCAAGCTGATGGGAAACACGTTGTGCTCTTTCTATGCCTTTGTCTAATAATATACGGTCAAAATCTTTCTTAGAAAATGACTGTTCAGCCTTGGCATGACGGACGATATAGAGATTTTTAGACATATTCTGAAGTTATCCATATAAATATAAATAAATCGATTTATTATTTCAAAGAATAGGAAAGTTTAACATTAAATTAATGGTAATATTGTATTTAGACAAACTTGTTAAGATTTGAATAACCATATCCTTAATTTCAATGATAAATAAGGAATGAGTTACTTGCAATATAGTACCAAATAAGATATACTTACAAACAGTATAATTGCGAGACTATTTGCTTGTAATTTACTTTGATTATGATGTTTTTAAAGCTTTTCATAAAATAAGTTTTGATAGGTTGAAAGCAGTTTCGACTAAGTGAATTATATTTGTCAAAAATGATAATTGTTGCCTTCATATAAGTGAATAAATTCATATTCTGAATTTATTCACTTTGGAAAAGGAAATTTTCATTTTATAGCAATTGATTGAATTATAAAATATAAGATTAATGAAGGTATTATTTGATTATCAAATTTTGCAGCACAAAAGTTTGGGGGTATTTCTCGATATTTTGTAGAATTGATGAATGGAATCGATAAGGTTGAAGATATGTCATATCGCATAGATGTGTATGGTAATATCAATCATTATTTATCTGAAAAGCATATTAGAGCTTTCAATTTTATTGAAAAAATCAAGAAGTATCAACGAAAACCTTATAAATCAATAACGAAAAATCAACTTGTAACATTAAATGCTCTTCAAAATTCCTCCATTGATGTTTTTCATCCTACATATTATGATCCCTATTTTATTCAGGATCTTAAGAAGCCACTTGTTATTACAATTCACGATATGATTTATGAAAATTACCCAGATATTTTTTCATCGGATTCTCCAATTGCTCACAATAAGCGATTGCATATTGAGAAAGCAGATAAAATAATTGCTGTTTCCGAGAAAACAAAAAGTGACATCCTGAAATATTACAACTTGAATGAAGATAAAATTGAAGTAGTCTATCATGGTATTGATTTAAATCAACCATTAGTTTATGAAGATATTCGAAACCTTCCGGAATTATATATTTTATATGTCGGTAACCGATACGGATATAAGAATTTTAGTTTGCTGGTTCAAGCTTTTTCTAAATTATCTATACAGTTTCCTGAACTCAAACTTGTATTGGCTGGTAGTAGCTTGGCAATTTCTGAACAGGAACTTTTATATAGAAATCATATAACAGATAAAGTCATTCACGTAGCAGCTACTGATGAGCAGTTAAATCTATTATATACGAAAGCTTTATTTTTTGTTTATCCTTCTCTTTATGAGGGGTTTGGTTTGCCTATTTTGGAAGCTTTTAAAAATGAATGTCCGGTATTATTAAGTAATGCAAGTTGCTTTCCAGAGATTGCAGGAGATGCAGCCGCTTATTTTGAAGTGGAATCATTAGATTCTTTTGTTAGTGAAATGAAAAGTTTGCTTGAATCTAAATTATTACGTGAAAGCTTAATAAATAAAGGAAAAGAAAAATTAATAAATTACAGCATGCATTCATGTATTGAAAAAACAATTAAAATCTATAAAAGCTTAGGTTAAAATAACTGTAATTATCGGTTTTCTTTGACAGACCAAGTAGATTCAGAAATTTCAATAAATCCTTTACTGAAATTTCTTTACTCCGAATGCTTTAAGTATTTTAAATCCTTTTGATGATTGGATTCTTTCTAATTTTTTTACAGCCGCAGTAGTTCTAGTGAAATCTTCCAGTATAAAAGAAAAATTTTCTTTGAGAAAACGATCACGTTCTGCATTAATTTTATCGTGATTTTCAGGTCTAGCTGTAATACCCGTAAGATCAAAGTTGGTTATGATTTCATTAATATGTTTGGTACTGACATTCTCTTTGACAATTACTTTAGTGAAAAATGCCCAATCAGCAACTATTGGATAAGATGTATCATATAATCCATATCTTGTAAATAAATCTTTTTTTATGAATGAGCATGGGTGACCTATAGTTTCATAAAGGAACTGGCTAAAGGTTAATTTACTTGGGTAATGTTGAACTCTTGAACTATCTTTATCCTCATAGATCAGGGATCCATAAATAATTTCTTCGCCATCTAGTTGCGACATAATATTATTAATCACTTCCGAATTGTTAAGGTAATCACCACTGTTGAGGAATAATAAATATTCGCCTTTTGCCAGTTGAATACCTTTGTTCATTGCGTCATAGATCCCACTATCTTTTTCAGAAATTTTAATATCAATAAATGCAGAATTGTTTATTAAATCTTGACTCCCATCTGATGAATTTCCATCAATAACTAGATATTCAAAATTTTTATTTGATTGATCATCAATTGATTTTAATGTTTTTTTTAGGCCATCTTTATTGTTTAAATTTATTGTTACTATCGATAGCTTGGTGTTTTGATTTTCCATTTTACTATATTGTTTCGTTAATAAGACTTCTATATTTTTCAGTAAATGTCTCTTCATTAAATTCTATTTTTACTAACTCCTGAACGTTTAATGAATATTTTTTCAATATTTCTCTATTTGTATTAATAAAAATAAGTTTTTTAACAAAATCTGTTCTAATTTTTAATTCATCTTGAGAATTGTCAATTAAAAATCCTGTCTGTTTATCTTCACTTAAATAAGTTGGTATCTCTCCGACATTTGTGGATATAGGAACTGAACCTCGAGCCATACCTTCAAGTAAGACCATAGGAAATCCTTCAAATTTAGAAGTGATCATCACCATATGGGCTTTTTCATAATAAAATTGTAATAACAATTTATCAGTTATTTTTCCGGTCATGGTCACATTACTTCCGATTTTATCGAAATACTCATCAAAATCTCCAATCATAGTAAATTCAAATGGTAATTTTAACTCTAGACATGTTTTTGTTATATCAATAAACAACTGAGCTCTCTTCTCCTCAGAATTTCGAGCTACAAATAAAATAGTTAATTGATCATCAAAATCTTTTTTATAAATCGTATTACTTGTTGATATTTTATTATGAATTATATGAATTCTTTTATTCAAATCTTGATGAATCTTGTTTTCTGCGTAAAAGCTTATTTGTTTTTTCTTTTGGTTTTCACCTAAGACCACTCGTGAATGTATATTAGGAACATGTTTTAATGAATAATTATCCATAGAATAATTATATTCACCTAAGAAAGTATGTATTAAGTCAATTACTCGAATATCTTTTGATAAAAACGGAATCAAGTCATAAAAAAAACGAGAATTACAGCCAAAAATAACAGCATTAGGTATAGCATTGATTTTACGAGCTATTGTCTTTAACATTGCTTTTTTTAAACTGATTTTCCATCCCCATCTATAAAGCTCTATTAATTTCGAATTTTTTTCAAATTGACTTTTTAAATCGGAATCTTTAGATTGCTCGGTAATAAAACAGGTTACATTTTGTTCTGATACTGATTTAATTATATCTAAATGAACCTCTTCTGCACCTCCGGTATTGTAATGTGGAAAGAAGAATATAATATTGGATTTAATACTATTTATATCATAAACTATTTTAGGGTATTTTATGATTGATTTAAGCGTTAATTGTAATTTTTTGATCTTTTTCATTTCTTCTTTAATTGCATAGGATGGGCTTCCAAAGTTTTATTTCAAAGTCGTTATACATGTTAATAGCTAAATAAAATAAATATTTATTGTAAAACTTGTTACATTTGAATTATATTTCTTCTGTGTATGTTCAGAAGAGTGATCTTACTTTAGATACCATTCAAAATATTTTTATATAAATAAATGAACACCAAAGTTAGTGTAATTATACCATGTTTTAATAACGAATCTACCATATTGGAGACTTTAGAATCGGTATACTGTCAGAGTTACAGTGATATTGAAGTTATTGTAATTAATGATGGTTCTACAGATGATTCTGAAAAAGTTATTGCAACATTTTTAGAAGAAAAGACTGACCTTCTATATTTAAAGCAATCGAATAAAGGTCCATCTGCTGCTAGAAACTTTGGAAGTAGAATTGCTAATGGACAATATCTTATCTTTTTAGATGGTGACGATTTACTTCATAAAGATTATATTTCAATTTGTGTAAATGCTTTTGAGAAGAATGACCAATTAGATCTAGTTTATTCAGATTCTGAATTGTTCGAAAATGAGAGTGGTAATTATAATTTAGCTCGATTTGATGAAATTACTATACTAACTCAGAATTGTTTCCCTATTGTAGCTATGATACGTTCTGAATCTTTTAGAGATATAGGGCAATTTGATGAAAATCTTCGAATAGCAGAAGATTGGGAGATGTGGATTCGCTATACCCGTAAATATTCAAATGTGAAAAAGATTGATATGTCTTTATTCTTCTATAGAAAAAGATATATAAAAAATTCCATTACCGACTTAAATAAGCTCGATAATATAATGGATGATGCTCATCTTTACATCTATAATAAACATTACAATACTTATAAGAGCGTTGGTTGGAATATTATTAACCTTATTAATACGCGACAAACATATTCCAAGTATAAAGATAAGTATTACAATGTGTGGTACCGAAAATTGTTTTATCTTTTCAATAAGAAAAAATAGTTTTTTCACATAAATTGTGTTGCGTTTCGTGTATTATTCTCGTTAAGAAGTTATAGCTGTTTTTTATATTAAAAAGTTTTATAAAATATATAAAAGATCTAAAATCAATATCTGTTGGTGGAATTAGTAAATAATATCCATTTTGGTCGTACAACAATATGTAGTGATCATTAATTTAAAAATTTTAAATGTCGAAGAAGAAAAAAATACTTTATTTCGTTCCTGATAATCCATTTAATAACAAGGCTGGTAATATTACAAGGTTTGTTAAGATGTTGGACTATTTTAACAGAAAATCTGAAGAATTTGACGTCGATTTCATTACAGAGCGATTCTGGGGTAATTGGAATGATGAAAGTATTAGGATGTTCGCAGATAAATATCCTACAATTAATCTTGTTGTTTTGGATAGGAAAATAGACAGGAAAAAGTTTTTGAGTTATATTTTCAAGTATAAAATATGGGAGTTTATCTTCGGTTTTACAAAGAGTAAAATCGACTTAACAACATATCTTTTAAAATTTAATTTTAAAAAATATACTGGAAATAAAAACTATGATTTTGCTATAATTAGTTATGTTAATTGGGGAAGTCTTATTAAAAATTTAAAATCATATAAAACTTCAATAATTGATACACATGATTTTATAACGGGTCAGTATTTAACCACATATAGAGCTAAGAAATCAACATCATTGCCATATAGAATATTAGAAAAGGAAGTGGGTATCTTAAAAGAGTTTGATGAAATTTGGACATATTCTGTAGAAGAAAAATATATTTTTGAACAGTTTACCCAAAAACCAGTACAGCTAGTTCCTGTTTCATTTCCTAATCGTAAATCTGAATTTTTATGTAATAAAGACTCTCGAAAACTTTTTTATGTAGCGAGTGACAATGATCATAACAAAAGAAGTGTTAAATGGTTCCTAAAAGAAGTATTACAACATATCAACAAAGATATTGAAATCGTAGTTGCTGGTAGTATTAGTAAATATTTTTCTGGCTCAAGCCAAGTAATAGAACTTGGAATTGTAGAAGACTTAAAATCTCTTTTCGTGGATGCGAAAGTATTTATGTGTCCTATGTTAACTGGGACTGGAATAAAAATTAAAGTTGTGGAAGCTTTATCTTATGGCATGCCAGTTGTTACTAATATAAGAGGAATAGATGGTTTGTTTAATAAGAGGCAGAATGGTTGCATTGTTACATCCTCAGGAGTAGAATTTGCCAATGAAATAAATAGGCTTTTTAATGATGAGAACTATTATAAAAAGATACAATCTGAAGGAGAAAGCTATTTTCTAAATAACCATAGTGAAGTTTTGGAGGAAGAGTTTTTAAATGACTCCTTGATTAAGGATTAGTTTAAGTTTCCGAAATCAATTTTTTTAATTAGGGATTCCTTTATTATCAAGGAAAAAACTGTTAATCGAAAGTATGATATTGAGTCAATGAGTTATAAAATTATATTTGATACTGAAAGAATGAAACATAAGCATACAGGCTTATATTTCTTTTGTAAACACCTTGGCTTATCTTTATTGAAAAACCAAACAACTGATGCTAAATTATCATTTTATTATCCAGATTCTATTAAGAAAGACTTTGGTGATCAAGTAAATTATATTAAGCAAAAATCGTTACATAAATTTTGGATGCCTAGATTTAATAATGTAGATCTGTGGCATTCGACATATCAATTGAGTTCATACTTTCCAAGTAAAGGCACAAAAACTAAAGTTTTATCTACTATTCATGATCTTAACTTTCTTAAGGAAGGAAAATCTGTACAAAAGGAAAAATATTATTTAAAAAAACTGCAGGACAATTTGGATCGTGCAGATTGTATTGTTGCTATCTCTAAGTATGTTAAAAATGATTTGGAACAACACTGTGATTTAAGAGGTAAACCTATACATATAGTGTATAATGGGAATAATATTGAGACAGAAATTGTAAATCAATATCATTCTGCAGAAAATAATCAGCATATTAGAAAACAACTGTTATTTACAATTGGTACTGTAAACCATAAAAAGAATTTTCATGTTTTGCCATATTTATTAGTTGGAAATGATCTAGAACTAGTAATAAGTGGTGTTGTCAATGAAATTGGTTATGATAAGTATATCCTATCTATTGCTAAAGAATTAGGAGTTTTGGATCGTGTTGTTATTACTGGGCCAATTACGGAGGAAGAAAAATATCAATATCTAAGTAACTGCGCCATGTTTGTTTTTCCGTCAATTGCCGAAGGTTTTGGTTTACCTGTTATAGAGGCCATGTCTTTTGGTAAGAAAGTGCTATTATCTACAAATACGTGCTTACCAGAAATCGGTGGTGAGGAAGCTTTTTTCTTAGATTCAACCGAGAAGGATTATATGATTAATTTTGGTAAATTTCACATTATGAACTTAATTAATTCTACTGATAGAAGTTCCCATATAAAAAAGTGGGCCGGACAATTTTCATGGGATATGGCAGCAAAACAATATTGGAACCTATATGAAGAAGTGTTAAAGTAAGAATACTGGGTTTCTTCTTGGGGTGTTTTGAAATATTTATAACTTTACGTAAAAGTACACTAAAAACTAGTTGTTTAAAATATAATCTTCGAGGTTCTTGTAGATTATATTTTTATCAAAGGATTTTAGTATAAATTTCCTTCCTGCTGTCCCCATTTCTTTCCGAAGCTTAATGTCTTGTAGTTTTTTGATTTTCTCCACCATTTGTGGAATACTATTTACTTCCGTTAAAAAGCCAGAGATGTTATCCTTTACTAATTCAGGATTGCTACTACTATTAAAAGCTATAATGGGCTTTTCTGCTAGAGAAGCCTCTGCTAGTACATATCCAAAACCCTCCCATAGTGAACTTAATATAAAAATATCAATATCAACTAAAAAGCTCCTCGGGGAATCTGTGAATCCTAGAAAATGAACATTCTTATCCGTACCGTTTTCTATATTATAAGTTTTTAATTCGCTTTCCAGCTCACCTTTACCTGTAATGTAAATCTGATGTTTAATCTGTAGTCTGGTTAATTCTACAGAGAGATCGATTAAAAACTTCTGATTCTTTTGTGGAGCAAGTCTTGCTAGATTTCCTATAATTAATGAATCATCTTTGCAATCGGGAACTATTTTTTTATAAACTAATTGATCAAATTTTTGAAAATCGATAGGGTTGTAAATTACTCTAATTTTTTCTTTTGGAAACAGTTGAGGATTATTTGCTAATATCGTTTCTCGAGTTGCATAGGAATTTGCTAGCACATCAGTGATATAGTTTCCAAAAATACGTTGATTTAGAAATGTATTTTGATAGGAATAGCAGACCCCCTTCGGTATATAATACGAGGAACTCCTGCACTATGAGCGGCGTAAGCAGCAATTTTTAAATCTCTCGGATTATTGATTAATACGACTTCAATCTGTAACTTTTCAAATGTCGAAGTCAAATAGCACCTCTTTACCGGATTTAGAAAACTAAGATTAGTTAAATGGACTTCAATATATGTGATTGCAGGGAATTCAAGTAGCTTTGTTTCTAATTTACTGTTCTTTGAACCAAAAAAATAAACATCATGACCAAGCTTCGCAAAATGTACTGCAGATTCAAAATGCCATTTCTCACCTCCGCCCCACGTCTCTATCGAATTAAAAAAACCTATTCTCATTTACTAATTTTTTTGTAAAGGTTCATCCATTGAGCAGCCAATATTTCGTCATTGAACTGTTGTGCATACGCTAATCCTTTTTGACTCATGATCTCCTGTCGTTCCGGTGAATTCAAAATACTATCTATACTTAAGGAAAGTTGAGTTATATCATTCGGATCAATATAATGGGAGAATGGTCCTCCAGCTTCAGGAAAAACGCCGGAATTTGTTGTGATGACAGGCGTTCCACTATATAATGCTTCAATGATAGGTATTCCAAATCCTTCGAAAATTGAAGGGTAAATAAATATTTTAGCAATGCTATAGAGGACCGATAATTCATTCATTGTCAATCCTTGTAAAAAGATTACGCGATTTTCCATATTATGAGCCGCAACGTACGATTTTATTTCCTTAGCATAAGCAGTCTGTTTACCAACTATAACTAAAGGAATATCTTTATCTTTAATTGCCTGGACAATTGAAAATACATTTTTACGAGGCTCGATTGTACCTACATTCAATATGAATTCGTGGGGAAGACCCAACTTCTTAATTAAGGTTTGCTTTTCTTCTTCCGATTTAACAGATTTAAATGATTCATGACATCCTTGGTAGATGACTTTGATCTTGTCTTTAGAAATGTGAAAAAAATCAACAATATCTAATTTGGTTTGTTCACTGATCGCTACAATTTGATCTGCATGCTCGCATGCATATTTAAATTTTTTATGATACAGAGTACGATCTATTTTTTTATAAAGTTCAGGATAGCGAATAAAAATCAAATCATGAATTGTCACGACCGATTTAATCGATGTTTTATCTAGACCTATTGGGATCTCTCCGGAAAGACCGTGATAGATGTCAATTTGATCATTTTCTAAATCCTTAACAATACGGTTAGAACGCCAATTACTGGGTAAGATACGATTAATAAAACCAGAAGGACGTCTAATAAAACGATCTGGAACTAGATTATTATAGTCAGATTTTCCAGTTTGTGGTGTGTAAAGGAGGTATTCTATCTCAGGATTATTTGCACGTAATATGCGAATTAAATCACGGCTGTAGTTCCCTAGCCCTGTGTGATTATTAAAAAATCGCTTTGCATCAAATCCTATTCTTAACATTTTGCTACTTGTATATTGTCTTATTTTAGATATTACTCAAAATGGGTAACAGTACTATTCGATTATCTGTAAATTCAAATTTAGATAATTTGTTTTATTTTGTTAATAATCATTTCCGAAGAGACTAAATCAATTGCTTCCTTACCATCACAATCACATGGCTTATTTCCATACATTGAATTTGGTCTATTAGGATGTTCTACCTGAATACAATCTTCTATGGATTGTCCATAACCAAGAAATCCCGCAAAAGGGTGGGTAGCACCCCACACGGACAAGCAACGAACACCCATCAAAGAAGCCATATGCATACCTGAAGAATCCATACTGATCATTAAGTCTAAATTAGAAATAATAGCAAGTTCTTCTTTAAGATTGAAACGACCAATTGTACTGTGGACACTGGGATATAGTGCTTGCCATTTTTCAGCTTGTGCTTGTTCCAATTTCCCTCCGCCAAATATGAATATGTCAAAGTTGTTCTGGGATAAGAAAGCAATTACTTCCTGCATTTTTGGAAGAGGAAAGACTTTATAGGAGTGTTGTGCAAATGGGGCGATTCCAATTTTTCTGCTTTCATCATCCGAAAATAAAGCATGTGCTAAGTTGGGTAATGCCAACTTAGTAGGCTCTAATTTATTCTGCAATATAAATTTAAAACCAAGATCACGAAATACATCGGCATAACGTTCAACAGTCGGTTTTAACGGTTTCAAAACCTTATTTTGAAATCGGGTAAGTGCTTTTTTTTCTTTTCGGCCTTTGTCCAATTGCTTGACCACAAGTCCCGATATCTTAAAAAGAACTGCTAAAATTCGAGATCTTAAATTAAAATGTAGATCAGCAACTGCATCGGCACCATAAGAAGTTAATTCTCTTTTTAGGTTCACAATACCTTTTAAACCCTTATGTTGTTCTTTGGGATTAAAAGGATGGAACTGTACATTCGGAATACCTTCAAAAAAAGCCTTAAAAGGTGGACGGGTTACCATAATAATCATTACAGCAGGGTACTGTTGCACAAATTCCTTCAAGACTGAAGCAACCATGGCAACATCTCCCATGGCAGAGAAGCGCGTAACAATTATTTTGGATGGTAAAGACATTATTTTGATGCTTGATACAATACAGGATTTAAACTTGGATCGTTATACATTTTCATCTGTTTATAGACTTTCATGTATTTTTTTCCAGCTTGGATATCAGAAAGCAATTCATCAATACTCTGAGAGAGATCAACACGTTGTTCTAAAAGAATATTCAATTTAATTTGACAAGCATCGATATGGCCCTGTGCTACATCATTACGTAAAGTCTCTTGCTCCATATGATAGATTTTTAAAGCTAGTATTGACAATCTGTCAATTGCCCAAGCAGGACTTTCCGTGTTGATTTTAGCATCTTCGTTTGGAGTAACATCTTGGAATTTCAATAGATAGTAGCTGTCTATATATTCCACAGTATCTGTACGATGCTGATTGGATTCATCGATTCTTCTTTTCCAGTATAAACCTACCTTAGGGTCGATTTCAGGATTTCTGACCACATCTTCCATATGCCATTGTACGGTATCAATCCAACATTTCAAATACAGTAAATGTTCCAATGATGACGACTCAAAAGGATTTTGAACAACTTGATCAATTTCGTTTTCAACGTGATAATCTGCGATTGCACGTTGAAAAATAGTGTTAGCTAATGCACTTATCATAGTACAAACTTAGATAAATTTGTTTTATTTACAATCTTAATTGCGTCATATCTAAAACAAATTTATTTGCCAGAATCTGTTTTAGGAAATGCTGTTAGGGTATTAGCCGCTAGACCCGAAAAGAACTTCTTAATTGATGAAAGAATAATTGGGAAGCCTATTTTAATAAATCTAAAAGCAGACTTGGATATATTCCGAGGAGTACAACCAAAATACTGATCGAAACAGCTATAAGAACTAAAAATCTGTTGAACTTTGGTAACGCTATAGCCGTGTCACTATCTCTTAAAAATGCAAGTAGTGGAATTTTAAAGTAAAAGAATAACGAGATCACAGAAGTTAAGGCTCCTACAATAAGTAGGAATAATAAAGGTATTTCATTTAACGTCTGGTACTGTTCAAATACCTTAGAAAATACCAGAAGTTTTCCGATAAATCCCGCAGTAGGAGGGAGTCCGATTAGTGAGATCAACAGAATAGAGAAGCTCACAAATATCACCGGGTATTTTTTACCCAAACCTTTATAAGATTCAATAGTGGTGCTTTCAAGACCTTGTTCCAGTTGATCAATAAATAAAAAGACTGCGATATTCATCAAAGCATAGATTGCCAGATAAAATAATAAAACATCAGGATCGTTGTCAATATAAACAAGAGCCACCATCAAGAGTATACCAGTATGACCAATCGAAGAATAGGCCATCATTCTTTTAATATCTTTTTGCTTTAATGCGGCTAGATTTCCTATAAGCATTGTAGCGATTGCAATGATGATGATAACGGAGATTAAGAACTCTGAGTAGAAGAAAGGGCTAGCAGTCCAGCTCGCCAGTAAACGCGATAACAGAACCAGTGCACCAATTTTTGGCACTGTTGATAGATAGGCAGTTATCGGGGTAGGAGCACCTTGATAAACATCAGGACTCCACACATGAAAAGGTGCAAAGCTTAATTTAAAACCAATTCCGGTTAGTAAAAACAGAAATGCAATACAGGTCATGACTTTTGGAGCTTCAATAAGTCCCTGGATATGTTGCTGGCTATCAAAATTTAAGTTTCCCGTGAAACCGTAAATAAGTGATAGACCATACAGCATGACCGCTGCACAGATGGAACCAAATAAAACATATTTCATTGCAGCTTCAGCCTCAAATTTCGTTTTAGAGAAATATCCGACCATGACGTACGAGCTGATCGATAAAGTTTCAATCGCTATAAAAATCAGCAACCAGTTGCTGCTTATCGTTAATAAGTGCAGTCCGAGTGTAGCTGTGAGCAATACTGCATAAAGATCACCAATAGGACGGATCTGATTTGAAAAACGTTGCTGGATGAAAACAGCTATAAGTATAGTCGATAGCGATAAGATGATGCGGGATAAAATAGATAATTTATCAATTGATCATCTCAAAAAATCCAGATTCACCAGTAAATAGGCTATTCTGATCAAAAAGGAAATATAAACTAAGTAATAAACCGATTATGGTAATAGCAAATGAACTCTGTTTCCAAATTCGGTCTATAAATAAACTGCAAAATATACTGCATACAAAAGCAATCATGAGTGCAAGTTCCGGCTGGAATAAAGGGATACTTACTATGATATGGTCTAAAATTGACGAAATTGATGAAGCAAATGCGGCCATGTTTTTAATTATACTGTTGAATAAAGGAAACCAAATTGATGACAGAAGCATTCATTTGGTCGAATATAATAAAAGGACATATTCCTAGAAGTAAAGCAAGTGCTAAAGTGGGGAACAAGATTAGCTGTTCCCTAACGGAAAGATCGACTAGGGCCTGTTGCCAAGAATCTCCACCTTTTAATCTTGTTTCTCCAAAAAACATTCTTTGTAATGTCCATAACAGATAGGCCGCACTCATTAGAATTCCAACAGATCCAGCTATAGCCATCCATCTTGGGAGACCAGTACCTAAACTTGCCGAATTAAATGTTCCGATAATCACAAATGCCTCTGCAATAAATGCAGAGAAACCAGGTAAACCTAAAGAAGCAAAAAATGCAATAGCTATATATGCCGTATATTTAGGCATAATACTGGCCAATCCTCTAAAATGTGGAATATAACGGTCATGTACACGGTCGTAGATAACACCGACCAAGAAAAATAAGGCCGCAGATAGAAAACCATGACTAATCATCTGAAACATTGCTCCAGAAATACCCTCTGCAGTAAAAGAAGCTAAGCCCAAGAGCACAAATCC
>NZ_ASZT02000130.1:0-14963 GCF_001006065.1 Sphingobacterium sp. IITKGP-BTPF85 | reverse complement strand
ATTATTTTTAACCACGTTCACACCCATCAACGGTTTATTTCACGTTCCATGGCGAATCTTCCATCTTCGTACATCATATATTCGATGGCTTTCAAAACAAAGTTCTACCTGTCTTTCACCTCGTATACGTTTTTTAAGGCTTCTCCAGATTCTGTGAGATTGGGCATTTTGACGCTTTGACGATTTCTTATTTTATTGATGTATTGTCTTGCCAAATCATCTTGTCCTAATTCTTGTAATGTTTCCGCATAATTAAGGTATAGTTCAGCTAATCTAAAGATAATCCAGTTTTGATTACTGCCCTCAGATCCAAATCGGATCGTTTCACTCATATACTTTCGCCAGTGGTATCCAGTTTCCGTAGCATTCCAACCTTGATCGCCTTGTTGGCTGTCTTTTCCTCCAGCAAATATTTCAACGGCGGTCCCTCGAAAAGAAGCGCCATTATAAAGGATGTTGGCATAGAATCTAGGGTCACGGTTTACATAAGGATTCTGACTGTCGTATCCAGAAGTCGGATCTTCAGGTAATTTCCCGTTTGTTAATTCAAATGCATTTACCATGGTTTGAGATGGGGTATAAACACTCCATCCGCCATAGCTGTTGGGTTGGCAGACAATATCTAAACCTGCACCTGGGACATTGCTAAAGTTGTAATCAAATAGCACTTCGCTATTTCTTTTGTCTGTAAAAACCTTTTTGTAGTCGCTGTTCTGATATAATGCAAATCCATTGTTTTCGGCAAAATCGATTGCTTCTTTTGTCGCTATTGAAGCCGTAGTCCATTTTCCTTTGTCATTACTGGTATTGTGTAATGGGCTTGCTGCATATAAGAGTGTTCTAGCTTTCAATGCATAGGCCGCAGTTGAAGTGGCCCTGCCAATACTTTTGGTTTCCTCCTTATAGGTTGCCGGAAGTAAGGCAATTGCTTTTTCAATATCGGCTAAAATAAAGGTCACGCATTCATCAAACGTATTTCTTTTGACTTCAAAAGATTCTTCGTTGAGTCCATATACTTTTTCAATTATAGGAACACCTCCATAATGTCTTGCAAGATCAAAATAGGCATATGCGCGTAAGAAATGGACCTCTCCAATTAGACGTTTTTTTGCGCTTCTGCGGCTGTTCCTTGTGCAGGTACAGCTTCAATGCGGTCTAGAAAAATATTCAGGTTTCTAATCTCCTGATAGTTTTGCTGCCAAAAATTATAGACCGGATTATCGGGATCCATTTGTCCGAGCTCCAGTGCGCGTTCATTGCCATAAGAATGTTTTGAATTACCTTCATCCGATGCTCCTGACATGAAGTATGCTTTTTGCACTCCCTGAGCCTCCAGAAAAGGTAACAAAGTATAGCGACTATTAACATAAGCTTCGACAAGATTCAGATCTTGCCATACATCGGCATCAGAGTACGAGTCTAATGGTTTTTTATCGAGGAAATCTTTTTCGCACGATACTTGCGTAAAAGCTAGTCCGGCAAGTATAAGAAGGGGAAATATTTTTTTCATAATATAAAAGTCTATTTTTAAAGAATTATGCTGTTTTTTAAGGGGTCATAACTGGCCTAAAAGCTCAGATTGACACCGACGGTGTAAATTCTTGTTTGTGGATAATAAGCACCCGTATAAGAGACAGTTTCTGGATCATAGTGCTTCACCTTATCAATACTAAACATGTTAAAACCATTGAGGTATAATCGAAGGTTTTTAATACCAGATTTTTCAAGTTTTTCTCCTGTAAAAGTATAGCCCACTTCTACAGTTTTAAGTTTGAAAAAAGACATGTCTTGTAACCAAAAATCGGAAGCTCTATTATTGACATTATAGGTACGGTCAAAAGCGCCTGGATATTTTGCATTGGGATTTTCCGATGTCCAGCGATCTTCATATAACCATTGCGGTGGTATAAACTCGCCATTATTAGCCTGCGGCAGAATAATCTGCTTGGCTTTGGCCTGTCCTTGCCAAAGCATACTAAAGCTTAGGTTTTTATAGCTTCCGCCCATTCGTAATCCATAAACCAATAATGGTGTAGGGGATTCGTAGATACGTTCCTGATCATTTGCATTGATCACACCATCATTGTTGATGTCCAAGTACCGGATATCTCCGACTTGGCTTCCTGGAAGTTTTACTTTTGTATTATCAAGATCTTCCTGGGTTCTGAATAAACCATCTGTGCGGTATACTAACCAAGAGCCCAACTGATATCCTTGTTGTTTTTGCCATTCTAATACATTTGGTGATTCATCGATAAAAACGATTTTACTCCAAGTACGCGTCATGTTTGCGTTAACAAAATATTTGAAATCTTGAATCGATCCTTTTGTTCCTAAGGTAAGTTCGATTCCTTTTCGGTCTACCCGTCCGATATTTTCATCAGGTAATTGAAGTCCTGTGGTATGAGGTACAGATACATTTCTTTTAGCCAGTAAGTGATCTCTTTTTGCCCAAAAGTATTCTGCAGAGAAATCAAGTTTATTATTGAATAAAGAACCTTCCAATGCCACATTTTTCATTTCCTCCACTTCCCACGTAATATTTGGATTAGGAGCTACGCCAGGCATAAGTCCTGGTGCATATCCTGGATTTTCACCATCACCGAGATAATAGCGGTTGTGATCCTGTGCTACCGTATAGCGGGTTAAAAATTGGTATTGATTGATGCGGTCATTTCCTAAACGGCTTATGGATGCTCTCAATTTGAGTTCATTGACAAAAGAGAAATTGTCTTTGATGAATTTTTCTTCACTTAAACGCCATCCTACGGAAAGGCCTGGGAAATTACCATATTGTCTTCCTGGAGGAAAATTAAAAGATCCATCACGGCGGAAGACAAGCTCTGCTAGGTATTTATTTGCGTAAGCATAATTGAGGCGACCGAAGTAATTGCGTCGTGCATTTTGATCGGCGGTGCTTCCATTGCTTTGTCTGGTCACATCATAGAAAAAAGCAAAAAGTTGATCGATTTGACTACTCACTAAGCCTTGTCTGTTAGCAAAAATACCCTCATTGTAGTAATCACTTTGTTCAGCAGCCACAAATGCACTTACGTCATGCTGACCAAATTGACGGTTATAATTGAGTCGTAGGTGAAAGGTTTTTAAATTACTATCGCCATAACTTTGTGATATACTAGGATCGCCCAATAACAAGCTTCTTACAATATTGTACGTGTCTGTTGTGCTGTTGTATCGGTATAGGTCAAAAGGTTTGGTAAATGATTTTTCATTGTAAAATGTAAAGTCAAATGCAGCAAACCCCAGTAACGAAAGACCTTTGGTAACATAAGGAAGCTTAAGCTCTCCGTTGATTGTCGTCTGTATGCTATTATTTCTTTTTCTTAAGTATCCATTGTATCCTTGTGCCATTTGTAATGGATTAGGGCCTTCGATACCTGCAACAGGAAGTCCGTTGGGATAAAATGGTGCTAATCCAGGGTAGGACCCTAATATGGATAGGAAAATTCCATCCGCTCCAGTGGGTGGATTATTGCGATCTTCTTTTCGGCCAACGATATCTAAACCTAATTTGAAATTGTCGGTGATCTGTGCGTCAATATTAGAACGCAGATTGTACTGATTATAATTTGTTGCACTTTTCTTATAAAATGCATCTTGATAGAGGTATGCTCCCGATACGAAATATTTTATTTTTTCTGACCCTCCCGAAATGGAAAGTGAATGTTGGGTTTGCGGAGTCAATGGTTTTAGCACTTCGCTATACCAATCCGTATTTGGATAACTGATGGGATCGGATTGGTCTTTGAATTTTTGAATTTGTTCCGGTGTATAAGTCACATTCCCCTGACCTTGACGGATATCTTTTTCATTTCTAAATAAGGCATAATCGTAGGAATTGACCAATTTAGGGACACGTGTTGGTTCAGAAAGACCAAAAGACCCAGCGTAATTTATGGTAGGTTTTCCTGTACTTCCTCTTTTTGTCGTGACAAGAATGACACCATTAGCCGCTTGCGCTCCGTATATAGCAGCCGAAGCATCTTTTAAAACCGTGATACTTTCTATATCTGTTGGATTTAATCGTTCAAAGCCGCCTCTGTTGGCCACTCCGTCGATCACGATTAGAGGAGCATTATTTCCGGTAGTACCTGATCCTCTTATTAGAATAGAAGATCCATCAGCACCTGGTTCACCACTACGGTTATTGACCACAAGTCCAGGCATACGTCCTGCCAATGAATTGGCAATATTAGGAGATTTACTCTCGTTAATTTCGTCAGCATTAATCTGTGTGACTGAGCCCGTTAGTGTAGCTTTTCGCTGTGTACCATAACCAACGACAACAACTTCATCCACTTGTTGAGATTTTTCTTGTAAAGTGATCTGCAAATTGGTTTGCCCATGTAGGTGCACTTGTTTTGAAGTATAATTAAGACTTGAAACTATCAAAGTATCACTTGCGCTATAGCTAATGGTAAATTTACCGTCTTGATTAGTCGAGGTACCTTTCCCCGTTTTTTTTAACAGAATAGAAGCTCCCGCTATTGGACTTCCGTTATCCGTAAGGACAATAGCATTAAGGGTTTTGTTTTGTTGTGCAGTCCCTGCCAGACCCAATAACACAAGACAGCAACTGAGCCATACTTTTAGAAATTTCATAATATTTTTTTGGTGATAATTTTGATTTCAGTATTAAATGATTGTGGTTTTGATCATTTAAGGGAGTGATAATCTGTTTGTAACGGTTTGTTTACACAAAAATAATCTCTTGCTATAGTATTATTGGAGCATATTTTAACAAGACGTACTCGGATTTTGATATTTCGAAACGGTTTTAGCTATTATTCTCCTTCAATAAATTGGATAAGTTTAAAATTGTCCTGAATAGGATATATTTAGGCTTTCAAAATATGTTTATGTTATTCAATTTTTTGCGATTTCACTGTATTGTGCTTGTATATTGACGTTATATAAGTATTGGTGTTGCCTTTGACATGTTTTTGATTATATGAGCTGTAAAAATGGAAATATATTATATTTCCATGTAGAGTTTAACTTTAAAATTTGAGTGAAATCTAAACTTTTGGTCACAATCAGAGTGCGATTGGTTAAATTCGGGTTGAATTTGAATCTGATTCTACTTTACCTTCGAATATCAATTAACAACTAATATCAATTAACCAAATTAATCACTTATGAAAAATGCAGGTCTTTTAATAGTCCTCGTAGTTCTCCTTTCATTTGATTTATTTGCGCAACAGATAACCGGTGTAGTTCGTGATGTTTCGGGAAGTGTAATGGTAGGGGCTACTCTGAGAAATTTGTCTACGCAGATAAGTGCTCAAACGAATAACAAAGGGGAGTTTACGATGGTAGCAAAACCAGGAGACGTTATCGAGGCGAGCTTGCTTGGATATGAATCCAAGAGGCTAAAAGTCGGATCGGAATCTCCACTCAATTTTGAATTGAATACGACATTTTCCACTTTAGATGAAACCGTAGTGATCGGTTATCAGAAAGTCTCCCGAAAGAAATCTACTGCCGCAATTTCTAGTATCTCAGGAAAAGAATTGGCTAATCTGCCAGCCGCAAGTTTTGACCAATTACTTCAGGGACGTTTATCTGGTGTCAATGTGCAGAATTTCACCGGAGAACCAGGGGCATCTCCCACTGTTCAAGTGCGTGGAAATACCAGTCTGAATAGAGAGTATGACGAATTTAGTGTCGGAAATGCGCCATTGTATGTCGTTGATGGAGTACCTCAACCGCCGCAACAATATACTTCTCCAGTTACGGGAACAGGTACAAATTTTATCGCTGGAATAAATCCACAAGATATTGAAAGTATTGATGTACTGAAAGATGCCTCAGCTGCAGCAATCTATGGGTCAAGGGCATCCAGTGGTGTAATCTTGATCACGACTAAAAAAGGTGTTAGTCGTGAGCCACAGGTGATGGTTTCTGCATATTCAGGATTGACACAACGACCAGAGTTGCGAGATGTTGCGATAGGAGCGGAAGAGAGACGGCAAAAAATGCGCATTTTGCAAGAATTACAGCAATATCGACCTGAGATTGATAATCGAAACATATCTTTCTTGCTTACAGATAGTTTAAATCCAGCTTTTAACGGTGCCACCGATTGGCAAGATATGTATTATCGTAAGGGAATGGTGAATAATGCTGATCTGAGTTTGAGTGGTGGCGGAGCCGGAGGATCTAATTATCGTTTCAGTGCTGGATTATATGACGAGAAGGGGATTGTCAAAGCTACGGGATTTAAGCGTTATTCCACACGTTTGAATTTAATGTCAAAAGCTCTGAATGAACGTTTGATGATTAATCCTATTGTTGCTTATTCGCGGACAGAGCGTACCCGAGCTGGGGGTGGCGGAGTTGGTGTGACAGCTAGATATACGCCTGCATCTTATTTTAACCTTAGTGAGACGCGAAAAAATTATCTTTTGGGGATGTATAATGATGATTCGGATGTCAATACAGGTAATCAATTTACATTTAACCTAAATCTAGGGTATGATTTTTCAAAGGCGTTGAAATTTACATCCCAAACTTCTTATATCTACTCTAATAGTAGACGTGATGTAAGTACTCCATCTTCTGTGGCCAATTTTACAGGAAATAGACAAGATGTATTTTCTGACAACCAAGTCAATGTATTGGCGTCTAATTATTTTAGTTATAATAAAGAGTTTAATAAACATAGCCTGAGTATGATCTTGGGAAGTGATCTGGAATATAATCAATACCGCTCAGTAGGTGCAGGTGCTTCGAATGGAGCTTCAGACCAAATTAAAGTCATACAAGGTTTTCAGCAACGTTATTTAACGGCTTCTTCTGATTATCAAGCTTATAGTATGGCTTCTTTTTATTCGCGGTTAGCGTATGACTATGATTCCCGCTATTTACTATCGGCCAGTATACGTGGTGATGGATCATCTCGATTTGGGATGGGCAATAAGTGGGGATACTTTCCTTCTGCTTCGGTAGCATGGCTCGTTTCGGAAGAATCTTTTATGAAAGATGAAGAGTCACCATTTTCAATGTTAAAACTCCGTGCTAGTTTAGGTACAACAGGTGGATTGCCCGGAAATAATTATCTACAGTATAATCTTTATCGCGTCAATGCTGGAAATTTTGGGGGAATAATAATGCAACTTCTTATAATGGAGTTACAGCCATAACCCCCAATTTGGTCGATGGAGTAGCACAACCTAATATCAGCTGGGAGCGCTCTGTGCAATGGAATATAGGTTTGGACGGTGAAATTTCCAATGGTCGTTTTTCTTTTGCATTGGACGTTTTTAATAAGGAAAATAAACAATCATTATTTGATGTGGCACTACCCGTGACTACTGGCTATGACCGGGCATTAACCAATTCGGTTGGTGTACGCAATTACGGAGCGAGGTGGTCTTAATGGCCAATCCGCTTCCAAGAACTAGTCCTGTTCAGTGGTTTAGTAGATTGAATGTTTCGTATGTGAGAAATAAAATTATGAATCTCCCTAATTCGGGCAGGGATCTAGTGGTATCGGGTTCTCGATTTGATAAAACGCATATTCTTTCGGTTGGTAGTCCGATCAACACATTTTACCTGTACCAAACTTTAGGAATCTATTCGACACTTAATGATATTCCAATCAATCCACTTACGGGTGACCGTTATAATGCTGGAGGAAGCCCTATGCTCCGGGTGATATGTGGATTAGAGATGTGGATGGAGACTATATGACCGATCCTTTTAATGATGGTATAAACCCGGACAAACTTCCGCTCGGCGATCCAAATCCCAAATTCACGGGTGGTTGGACAAATAATGTGACCTGGAAGAATTTTAATGTTGGTGTGCTCTTTACCTTTTTATTCGATAGGGATGTGCTCAATCTGTATCAATCGGATCTGTTTGAGAATGGTGCAGCAACCAATTCAACCAGTGGTTTTGCGCAGTATGCGACACCAGATTTTAGTAAGATCAATATCTGGCGCCAACCAGGCGATCGTGCAGATTACCCGGCTTATCCTTTAGGGTCTTGGCGTTATTATACCGTTGCTGGTCAAACATTTTTCATGGATAAAGGTGATTATTTCAGAGTGAAAAGTGTGAGTCTTTCGTACAGTCTGCCTAATCGTTTAGTATCGGGATGGGGAATGAAAAGTATCCGGATGTATGGTATCGTCGATAATTTAATGATGTTCCAGCGTTCGAAAAGATTACCGGATGCCGAGGCTGTAAATTATTATGGTGAATATGAGGGTAATGGTTACCCGATCCCTAGAAAATTCACGTTTGGTGTAGAGTTACAATTTTAATTAGAGCGTCATGAAAACATTATTTATAATCAATTATTGGAAATGGGCACTTCTTGTAGCTATCGGCTTGAGCTCCACGTCGTGCAATAAGTTTTTGGAAGAGGAACCTCGAAATTCCACCTATAAGGAAGTCTACTGGAAAGATCCAAAAGCAGGAGAAAGTGCTATTGCGGGTAATTATGCGCTGCTGAGAAATGCTTGATGGATGGTTTTTATGGAGTTGGAAACCGGTATTATATCTATGGTGATATGACTCCGGATATTTACATCGGTATCACTCGGGATAGTTACAGTCACCCAGAAATTGGGCGAGGAAATTGGACAAGTAATTATTTTGCTCAGTCTTATGGTAATTGGACTGTATTTTATAAAACGATAGCGATGTCCAATATCATTCTCAAAGAGATGCCTTTGGTATCGAATGATATTTTAATTTTAGAGCAGGCAGATCCAGAAGCTTTTCGAAAAAAAATTATGGGACAAGCTTATTTTATACGTGCTTTTTCTTATTTCATGTTGACCAAGATTTGGGGCGATGTGCCCTTAGTGACGGAGGCATATGATGATCCCATCAGTGCGCCCCATCTGGGACGTACCTCCCGCATTGAAGTGATGAAGCATATTGAGGAAGATTGTCATCAAGCTATTAAATCTTTGAGCTGGGGTTATAAAACAGTTGCGGAACGTGCTGTTACCGCAAATAGAGGGTCGGCCTATGCTTTGCTTGCACATTTATATTTATGGAGGGCGACGACAACCGATCTTGCATCTAACAATCCTATTTTGAGCGATGTACAAAGCGCTGATACCACCATCAATACATTGCTTGCGCAGGGCGGGTATGCACTTGCTGATACTGCGAAATATGGAGAGGTGTTTAAAGGTAGATCGAGCGAGGGTATTTTTGAATTAAATGTCAGTGAAAATACATTAGAAGGATCAAGCGCACATATTGGTATGAAATTTTTAAACAATAGTTTTATACCGACTTATGCCTCTGTTGCCGATTTTTTCACTAAACCAGCTTATTTAAGTAGTCATTTTTACAAGATCGAAGAGAAAGAAGATTGGGTCTGGCATCAAGATATAGGGCAATGGGTCTGGGAGACTGTACAATCTCGTGGGCTTGATACATTGGATGTACGCTTCAAAAATAATTTTGTCAATTATACAACGGATGTACCCGTATGTATTAAATACAGCAATATTGTTTTTAGAAATCCAGGACAGCAACTTGAGCCCTACAATAGTAATAATTTGATTTTGTTTCGGTTGAGCGATATCAAATTGTTGCAGGCGGAAATAGCGCTCTATCAAAATAATCCGAGTCGTGCCATTACGATCATCAATGCATCAAGAACACGTTTTGGAGGTGATCCATCAAGCTTATTAAAACCAGGTCTGGCAACAACGGAAGTGATGAAAGAATATATGATCGAACGAGGGAAAGAGCTGTATTTAGAAGGTCATTTATTTTTTGATATGATTCGCACACGGACCTACTCGGACCATATCACTTGGCTGACAGAGGCTCGCTTTAAACAGGGTGGTTTTTTCTGGCCAGTAGATCCCCGCTTATTTAGTGAGAATAGACTTTTGGTACAGACGGAGTACTGGCGTGGAAAGATTTAATGACATATTTAGAAATTTAAATTTTAAAATGATGACTAAAATAATAAAAAAAACCTGTGCATATCTATTATTTTGCCTGTTGTTTTTTCACCTATTGACCTCATGTACGAAAGATGATTATATCAACGATGGAGGCATTCACCAAGCGAAAGTGAATATGACAACCTATGATTTTCTGGCATCGCATCCAAAATTTGATTCTTTGGTACGGATCATTGACCGTGCAAATTTAAAAGAGCTGGTAAACAGTGATATCACGTTCTATGCAACAACAAATTGGGGAGTTGCGGAATATGTAAGCGCTAAAAAACAACAGCGTATTGCAGAGGTTGGCGATGAAAATATTTCTTTTACTATTGATGATATTGATCCAAAACGATTGGATTCATTGAAGATATATATGTTTAAAGGAAAGGTCGAGCGCGACAAGCTGGATGTGAATGGTGCATACTTTACCAATTTATTTGGACCTATCAGTGGTGTGCGATTTCAGTTGGGCTTGAGGCGAACTAGAGATTATAGTTCTTATGTCGATTATGTTGATTATTTATATTACACAAAGGTAAATGGAACACTGGATTCGGAGGAACCAAATCAAAATGCAATACCGGAAGCAGGGCGTGATGAGCGAATAGATGTACAGACTTCAGGAATTATTACCACAACGGGTATCATACACGTATTGCACGGTGGCCATCGTTTATTTTTTAATAAAGAAAAAATGGCTTCTAACTAATTGTGAGCTATTCATCAAGATTAATAATTAAAAATTGCGTGTTTATGAATCGATTATCAGCAAAATCTTAGAAAAAATTGTGGCGATTAGTGCTGATAATCGATTCATTTCCGATACAAAATATATTCTAATGAAAATATATAATATAACCACGTACACGATCCTATTTGGAATAATGATCGGTATTGTTCTCTCCTCCTGTTCAAAAATAGAGGAAGGATTTTTAAGTGATACCATTCGATATCGTGACAGTGTGATCTACTGTAAGCGAGGGATGTCGCTCACACTTTCAGATCGGATCAATGCAGATGGATCGACTCCACCATTTGAATTTAAAATGTTAAATCTACGCAATAAGCTGACGGGTGAACCTGCACCTGCAGAATTTACCAAATTGTACGAAATTGAAGTTTTTAAAGAAGGTATGACTTTTAATGCTGCAACAGATACAACCGTTGCGCTTTTAAAAGCTAAGCGGGAGTTGAAGCAGGTGACACCCATGGAGTTTAATTCGATCAGTGGACAGATTAGTTTTAACCGTGCATCTGCAAATCTACCTCTAGGGATCTATACGTTTGATTTGCAGGCAACAAATCGTAAGGGTACTAAAGTTTACAAATCATTTGCAGAAATTCATGTCATTGAACCGTTTTTGGAGGATGTTTTCGAGTTGACTTATGCCGCAATGACAGGATCAAATGCTTCGGAGACTTTTACTCCTGCTTATAATAGTAATATCAAATTGACCTGTACCAAAGTTTCCGATGATGGCGCGCGTGTGATCTTAAAAGTTGTTGATAAAAATGGTCGCGCATGGGATCCAAGTGCAGGTCAGGTGATCAAACGGGGCGATCGTCCAACGTTTGAATCCCATGTTCGCTTCAATCCGGTAGTTGCAACAAATACATCATTGTTGTGTGATTATGAAGTGGCTCCTTTTCCACTGACAAAATTCAATGATGGTAAGACAAATTGGGATTACAATATTTATTACCGTATTCCAATGCGTTTTGCTGCGATGGATGGTCATCCTAACCATAATATCAATCCTGTTTTTGGTTTTCGTATCCTGATGGAAGGAACATTTGAGGTGGAAGTAAAGCTTACAAATGTGACGGCAATTAACTCGTCCGGACCACCTACGACAGGATTGTAAATATGTTAGAAAATTTATTGCCAAAAATCCAGTTGCTTTGGCAACTGGATCGGTTAAAAAAGTATATTAATATAAGATACAAAATGCAATCAAAATTAATTTTTTACATCGTATTGATGGGGAGCTTACTTTTTGCACATCAGGCTTGTTCTTACCCCCATGATCCGGTACAAAAGGGAAAGCAACTTTATCTCCCTGCCCAAATATATCGAGTACCGGAAAACAACGATTATAATAATAAAGAGAGTGAATTTAGTCATTTCCGAAAAGTAGAGTCGGATAATATTGCTATATTTTGGGCTAAGGAATACGGAGAGCGTCCACAAGAACACGCGCTAGCTCCAAGCGGTTTGATCCTGAGGCTATTTTGCAGGAGTGCGAGCGTTTTTATGGCCACTACCTTGATGTAACCAAAATGGTGCAACGAGGTAATTCATTATCAGACCAATATAAGCTGCTTTTCTTTGTCATTGGAGGTGACGAGGGAACAGCTTTTGGCGGTGGGGCAGCCGATTCAGTTGGTGTCATGTGGGCCTCTTCTCTTCGTCTTCAATATAAGCCTTTTGGTGCCGTTGCCCATGAAATGGGACATTGTTTCCAATATTTGGCCAAATGCGATGGCAATTGGGCCTTCTCCTCACCAGTAGAAGGGAGTCAAGGACATTCCATTTTTGAAATGACTGCGCAATATTTATTGTGGCAAGTATATCCTGAATGGATGACCTTTGAAAATTACCATTTAAAGAGTTATATGGATAAAACTCATTATGCATTTTTACATGAGACCAATATGTATCATGCCGCTCAGGTACTAGAATATTGGTCATCGAAAAGAGGAACAGACTTTATGGGACGGCTATGGCGTGAAGCAGTTCCTGGTGAAGATCCGGTGAGAGCATATAAAAGGTTGACTCATACTGATCAAAAAGTATTCAATGATGAAATTTTTGATGCAAGTAGAAAATTTATTACCTGGGATTTGCCTCGTATAGCTCAAGTGGCCAAGCCCTACGCCAATCAACATATCACGAAATTAGTAGCTGCAGATGATGGATGGGTACAAATTGCCACCAGTCATGCTCCACAAAATTATGGGTATAATGGTATCAAACTAACTTCTTTTTTACCCGGTAAGCCTGTTGAGTTAGATTTTAAAGGAATAGCTGGTGCAGCTGGTTATAGAGCTATAAATGTTCAAAATGCAGGTTGGCGCTATGGTTTTGTTGCTCATCAAGCAGATGGAACGCGCATATATGGAGATGTTCTTAGTGCCAAAATCGGAAAATCTACTTTTACAGTTCCTGAAAATACCACAAATCTCTGGCTAGTTGTGACAGGTGCTCCAGAGGAACATACCGTTCATATTGTAGATGGAAAAGATGAGAATGACGAGCAGTGGCCTTACGCGATTAAGTTAAAAGGTGCAGCAGTTGATGCAAAGATGCTGTAGCTATGCTGTTCGTGATGGCTTCTTGGGGGCATTATATGGTCCGATCATCTCCTTTATTTAAGATGAAAGAAAATATGAAGATTGGATATATATCCAAGTGTCGCATGTGTCTGGTCAACACATGCGACACTTTGGGTAAAAAACGGTCATGAAAAGGTAGTTTATAAGGATAGGACTTCCTTATTTTTAGTTATGTTTATGGTTTTACCAAATGCTGTTGAACATATGAAAATTATTGATAAAGAAACGATTGATGCTATACTTAAATATGATAAATTGATTGAAGCGCTGCGCGAGATTTTTCAATCGTCATTTACGATGCCTGTTCGGCATCATCACTTTTATCAAAATGCTGAGGGAATTGAAAATACGCTTATTTTGATGCCTTCGTGGACGGACAATTATATCGGAATCAAGCAGGTTATTGTGGCTCCCGAGAATCACAGAAAAAACCTCCCGGCTATTTATGCCTTGTATACGTTGTTGGATGCGGTCACTGGAAAACCTTTGGCACAGATGGATGCGGCAGGGTTGACTTCCCGAAGAACAGCCTGTACTTCTGCTTTAGCGGCTTCTTATTTAGCTCGAGATGATTCAAAAATCTTACTGATTGTTGGAGGAGGGAAGTTGCGCAACATCTTGTGCAAGCGCATTCGGCTGTGCGTGCGTATGACCAAATTTTGATCTGGACAAGAAATGAATCGAAAGGTGGAGATCTGGTATTGAACTTACAGCAGGCGGGATTTCGTAATGTTGCGTATGCCGATAAGTTGGAAGAGGCTGTGCGTAGGGCAAATGTGATCTCCTGTGCGACGCTTAGTCATGAACCTTTGATAAACGGGGAATGGATTAAGGCTGGAACACACTTGGATCTGATTGGATCACATACGCCTAAAACGCGTGAAGTAGATGATAGCGCCATTCTTAAAAGTAGCATTTTTGTGGATTCGCGCGCGGGAGCGCTCCACGAGACGGGAGAACTTGCGATCCCCATTGCAACCGGTGTACTGGATCCTGCAAATATAAAAGGTGATATCAAAGAACTTTGTTGTGGTGAAATTATGGGAAGATCATCATCAGATGAAATCACTTTATTTAAATCGGCGGGATTGGCAATTGAAGATTTGGCGGCAGCTTTGCTCGTGTATAGGAATGTGGGAAAGGAGACGACATCGGTTTGATCATTTCAGAAAATGAAAAAGAGTAGGGCTTAGTCAGTCATCATACCGCAAAGAATATTTTTTGATTCTTTGGGAAGCATAGTAGGTTGATTTGGATTTCTGTCGAAATAATACTCGTTCTTTAGATAGATTTTGTATGACCATAAATTGGAATATTAAGTTATATTTCCTACTTTCAAGGTTACTAAAACCTTTTAATGATGAAAATATTTTTTTATTTCCTTGCAGGCTTCGTCCTCTACATTTCACAACCTGTCTATGCGCAACAAAATCCTGTATTTCCAGGTTGGTATGCCGATCCTGAAGGTATTATATATAACAATGAGTATTGGGTTTTTCCGACCTATTCTGCGCGATACGAAGATCAGATATTCTTTGATGCGTTTTCATCAAAAGATTTTGTCACCTGGAAAAAACATCACCGTATCATTGATACGGCTGAAGTAAAATGGGCTAAAAAAGCGATGTGGGCACCAAGTGTTTTTCAGAAAGACAAGAAATACTATTTATTTTT
>NZ_ASZT02000129.1:0-15064 GCF_001006065.1 Sphingobacterium sp. IITKGP-BTPF85 | reverse complement strand
TTTATAGTATTACATAGTAAAATGCATATTTTTTAATAAAACCCAACTATTTTTCTTTATATAATGGGTCACTTTCCCAGATTCCACCTTTTGGATCAGGTAATACATTAAGCATTAATGTCTGTCTAATTGAGGGAGTTTCAACAGAGAAAAATATTATGCGTCTTTCCATTATAACCCACCAATTACCATATTCATCGTAAGATGGATTTGTAAATTGGATATTTATTATATCACCAACTCTCGGTTCTACAAAGGGTTCTTTATATTCTCGACGTTCGATTACTTCATCTTGGTAATAAAACTCAATTATGTTTTTCATATTTTATAAATTACTTTAGTTGATTTTAAAATTGTTTTATTTGGGCCTAATAAGGTTTCTAAATTTCACTAAATTTGGAGGTAAGTATGCCATTTTCCTTTTAAAGCTTGTACTTCCAAATTCTAATGTTTGTTTTTGGTCATTCGTTCAAGAATAGTGTTAATTTATAAAATTTCAATATTCCTTTCTTTTGACAAAGACGCCTTTTAGTTTTCTAATACCTCACCAATTAGTTTTTTGAACTTTAACTCTCATTTTTTCTGAGATAGTCTGTAAGTCAATATGTTTACTTTTAGATCTATCCTAGAATAATATTTCAGTTTCAGCGGGATCACAAGAAACAAGATCAAAAAATTAAAATAGTGCATATCAAACGATTGCAAGATTTTAACTTTAGTGTATTTCAGTATATATCAGCCAACAAGCTATAATTGAATCTTTAGAACATCTGGATAGCTAACAATGTTAATTAGTTTGAGGAAATTGAACTATTCCTCCCAATTGATCTGTAATGGCTTGACGGCAACCTTTAGCAAAATCTGTATCATTTGTTTCAAGTATATATCTACATATGTTAAATAGGTCTTCCGTTTTTATTAACCCAATTTGCTCACGTTTAGCACCGGTTTGGCACTTTTGTGTAAACGACAATGACCTTTCACTGGGAGCCAAAAGCCTTTGCGGATTACCAATAAGCAGTCCTGATGCACGTTCTTGAACTGTTTCTTTTTCAAAATCAGCATTCAAACCATCAAGAAGTTGCCTAAATTTCGAGACATCAATATCTTTAGAATCCTTGCCTTCACATTCACCTATAAATCTTTGTCCCTCTGGAGACAAAATAATTTGGTCAAGTTCTAACTCTCCATCATCATAATTCTCAGCTTGATAACCGAGAATATTCAAAGCCTTAATGACAGCTTTTTCAAGGGGTTTACCTGTTTCAAAGAGTAAATCTTTTAAACTTTCTTGTTCCTCTAGTAACTGTTCTAAGTTTGCAATTTCCTTTTGCTTTTTAAGTACAACTTGCTTTATCTTATTTATTTTAGTTTCAGTTATTGTTGATACTTTTAAGGAAAATGGAGCATCATTGAGCCAATTTGGTTTTGGTGTCTTATCTTGCTCCTGTTTCAATACTTTATCCATTTGCACTAATGAATTTAAAAATATCTTTCCGATTTTCAATCCTTCAGCACTCCAAGTCGCCTCTTCCGATTTTTCGTTATATTTTGTAAGTTTTGGTGAATGGAAATCAATAATAGGGAGGAAAATAACGAAGCCATTTTTAATTTTTAATGAGGCGCCTAATATCCGGTCTTTATTTTTTGTAGTAAAATCGGAATTTGTAATCTTGTCACTTTTAATATAAGTTTCAAATGAAAAATAGTCCTTACAATTTTTATATAAATCGGAAACTAAATTGGAATTAGGATATACTGTTTTACCACTTGCAGAATGGAATTCAAATGAACTGAATGGCAAATAATTGTAATTCGAGTAAGGTGCTACGTGATTTGTTGTTTTTTGGTTTCTTCCAGTTCCACTAATTGATTTGGTTCCGGTATATATATAAAAATCTTCTTTTTTCCGAAGAACAATAAATAGAGTCCCCCCATTTTCTAAGAAATGCAAAATTTCAGTCTTCCAATGCTTAGTATGTTCAAGGATTCTTGCAGACGAGTCCTTATTGAATAATCTCTTACCTTCATAGACTCCTCTATTTGAATATCCTTCATATATAGAATAGTATGTATTATCAAAATCAGGGCAGAAAATAGCTATATCAGTTTCTGAAAGTGAGTTAAGACTATCAAGTCGTATATAATTATCATCGTTAGATGGAACATGAAAACCTATGTTTGAAATGCGCTTCATTTAATTAATTTGGAATAAATGTAATTTACTAAAATAAGAAATTAAATCAATAGTTCCAATCACGCCAGTTAATAGAAAACCGTTAACACAATATAAACTCTTAATAAATCCAGTTTCCCGTAAATCCCAAGAAGAGTCTTGATCCAAAAATCCCACATTGGGAGCTGCTCAACCTATCATAAATGCTTAAAGAAACTGACAGCGCATAATTATCTGGAATATAATCCATCTTATCATCCTAAATTAGGAAGTGAGATTAGATTAATATTATGATAATTTTTCTATTTGACGAAAAAACTTTAAACCACTGTACCTAAAGTTTCGTGGAATGAATAAGTAATTAAAAAGGAATTTGCAGATAAAGGATTGACTTTGCCTCAAATGACAATATTATTTATCATAATTATGTTGTACCACAGAGCCGATTGATATGGAATAATTTTAACATCAGAATTGATATTAATAGAAAGTTCTCACATTGCTAATATTCCTATCTACCATAAATGTACGAGCGAATTGGTATTTTTTGATTAAAAAACATATGATCTCTCATATCATCTACATTAAGGACGTTGTGATTGCGTCAAAAAAATTAAAAATAAAATTAAGAAATTTTCAATATTGTTGCTTCATATTAACTTTTAGGATGAATTAAAATCCTCAAATTTAATCTTACATGCAATATCTTTTCCAACTATTAATTGCTATGTGGTATGACTCAATTTCTAAATCAGAGTCGAAAGCATTGACAATTTCCAATTATAATAATCAATTAAGGAAAAAAGGTTCTCCGGGTACTTTATGAAGATTAGAGCAATATAATATTATACACAATGGTTAAGCACCATTGAATTTCCAATTTGTTTTCCCTTAATTTTTGATCTATGATGATACGATCAAAAATGTACCTTACTATATTTCTCTGTTGAGAGACGGATTTGATGTTCAGGATTTATTATTAATTTCATCGGTTTTGAGCACGGTACCTTCCGGAGCGAAAAATAGAAACAACTTTATCTGCATCTAAAGTACCTGGAGTTGAAAAACCAGTTTCCGGGTCTAATATTACGCCTTGTTTTAAATAGTCTGGATTTACATCAAAGCTTATTACTCCTTTCTCTCCAACTATTTTTTCATGACTGGAAAAGTCTAAGTTTCGACTAAAATGCAGGCTATCCAAGGTTGGCTTATTGAACAAAATAGCAGGTGGAAATATAAAATTCATTTCGAGGTCATTATATAAACCTTTATCACAATCCAATTTATTAAATGGAAGCGGGAGGACAAAAATATAAGTTTCGAAATATAACATAAATATATGCATAGGTAGTTTGCTACGGCAAAATTTTTCTTAAATATAAAGCCAAACGGTTTGCTGAAACGATATCCCATAGGTAGATAATGAAGCATTATCTTAGCAAATTCATCACAACAATCACTAGGCGAATCACTTTGTAAATACTTTAATGCGAAACGGTATTGTTCTATCTCATTCTCTCCTATCATGGATAATGCAATTTTCAGCAAGCTTTTATAAACCTTTATAGGTGTATAAGGCTCTTTACTATAAGTAATTTCAGTTCTTCCTGTATCTTTATCAACATTTATCGCATTATTATCTTCAGCTGATAAACTAATTTTTGTGGCTTTAATATTAAATAGATCTACTAAACTTGCAGTGATTGAATCGTTATATGATTTGAAAGTTGGGACACCTCTTTTTCCCTTTGTTCCCATTAACGTCCTCATTATTCCTAACCAAGCGGCAAAATCAGTTTCATATTTACTAAAAAGCGAATTACAGTCATCGCATTCGAAATCCGATTGAAGGTATTTATTTCCCATAAATTCAGGGATGATATGGGCAACTTTCTTAAATTTCTTCGCACCGGCAGGACTATTGCAAAAACGACAAACACGGTGAATTCGTTTTGTAAAATTATGTAAGGGCAGGTCAGGGGGAATAACAATATTATCTGGGCTATATTTATCGAAGAATTGAAAAAGGTGATTTTCAGTCGATGAAAAAGTAAATAGATTAATATCTTGTTCCATAATTTTAGGTTTAAATTAAAGATAGTATTTTGTCAACTGAATTTTCATATTTTAGTAATTTATAAAGTATATCCTTCCAATTACACCATTAAAGTCAATTTATCGCTTGACATTATATCCATGAATGTTTCTCTACCTAAATTATTTCAGGTATTTGTCCTAGTGGATAATAAAAAGAAACGTTTTCTCCTCCAACAAACAGAACAAGGCAACCTGGGTTTTGCTATGCCCGAAACTTGTCCTGCAGGACTTTTGGCTATAGAAAAGGAAATTGCTGCGGAGGTGGTTGCAAATTTTACAGCATATGTGTTATAACTATACACAACCATCGAGCAAATCAGTTACCTGCACTTAAATATGGCGCAGATAAGCTTTGTCCGAAATGCGGACTTTAAAACTTATATCTCATATCTAGATAATTAGTAGGATTCTATTTTAGACTGGCTGTTTCCCATTAACTCATTTTCATCAAGATAATAAAAGCCATTGAAATTATGTTCTATTCTTGGGTTATGGTCATCACCCGAATTATTATCTGAAAGAATACGTTTTTCCCCGTCAATAACCCAAAAGATTCTCAGATTTTTATCTTTCAGATGCTGCAATAAAAGGTCTTTTCTCACAAGAAGACATGAAGGTCCATAATCATTCACCGAAGGATCAAAGCATGCAAGAGCTCCATCCTGTGTAACCAATTCCCCTTCATTGTGAGAGAATTTTAAATCCAGGCCTTCTTTTAACTGGCTTGATGGTTTAAAAAATGTTATTCCTTGATTCACAGAAAAATCCGTTCCCTTTTCCCACATAATGTATTGGGTTGGCTGATGCACTTGCGCAACGTCCTGACCAAGTTTATTGCTGTAAATAGTTCTGTCGCCATTACCACCATAATAATAATGCTGAAAAAATGCATATGCCGGAGACCAATAATACTCACGGCTAAACAACTGTGTCTGATAGGCCGGTTCAGGTAAATCATCATTGTGTTTATCACGTTGTGGAATCCAGGACTCAACATTCACAAATTCATCGGCCGGAGTCATATATGCTGAAATATATTTGTATAAATTTTTTTGTGGATTTTTGTAATCATCAGCAGCAATTTCAGGTTCCTGGCTCTGACTGATATGAATGTTTAAACAAACCCATTCTATACCATCTTTGTCCGTAATGAGAATTTGTTCCCGATCTGAAGGCAGATCTTTATCAGTCTGCATCCATTCTTTATTAGTAAGCTTAAAGTTTAGCTTCTCTTTGGGTATCCACCAGCACTCATGTTCTTCCGGAATCTCCTGTTGATTCTTTGTATTTTTAATGATCATAGAAACATCAATATCCCTTACTCCAGGTTGCCATGCTCCCTGGTAGGGTATGATGGCTTTTATGTCAATCTCACTTGTCATTGGTTCAACATCTGCGACCCTGGCAAGGATTTCATGTAGTGCAATCCACTGATATTTTTTGCCAATTCTTTCTTGTCCATCGCCATGCCCATATGTAGCATCGTAATTGCCATGCATTTTGACATCGTATCCTAATTCAAAAATACGTTGAATAGCATAGTTACTTAATTCTCCATCATTGATAGATTTCCAATCAGAAAGTGCTCTGCCAAAAACATAACGTCCGAAGTCTCCGTACCTCGCGATTCCCCTGCCATACTCTGTGGTCATGGAATCAAGGATCTTGTTTTGATAGTGGTATTTTTATGATCCTTACTTTCCAGTTTATATTTTGCATCTATTTCCGCATTGGTCGGACACTTTGGAATTGGTTCACTCGCAAATGGCGGGTTGCACTTTTTCAGGTCAACCAGCCTGAGAATCCCTTTGCTGCTGTAAAATTGACAATCCCGGATGCATAATCACGTAAAAGGACATGAGGATAGACCATGTCTTTATTGAAGATTGTTGTATAGATATATGAAGACAGTGAAGTCAGGAAATCCAATTTTTCTGCCCTTATGGAACAACCATAAGCAATCCCATAAAGACGCTCATATACATAGGGATCATTAACTCCTTCAAATTTCTGCAACAATGGTACCAGCAAATGTTCTCTTTGCCTCATCAAACAAATAACCGACTTTGTAGCACTATCCCTGATATTACGGTCCGGGCTGACTAAAAACCAGGATAGTGCTATCGCAGATAGCAGAATACTATCATCAGAAATTTCTTTCCTGTATAGATCCTTCCAGGACCAGTCAATAAGGCGTTTTACACCGGAACCTTGATTTGAAAAGTTGCTGGTTAACCAGTGGGAATAACCACAATCCCTTTCTGCTAACGATTTGTCCATTAAAATTGCATGCAGGTGTTCAGCGTTGTAGGGGTGTCCGGGAATACTGGAGATCAATAATATAGTTTCAATAAAAAGCCCATTCAGATGATGTTTGGGCATCATCTCACTTAAAAACACCCTGAATGTGCTTTCTGGTTCACTGCTAAGATTATCAGATTTCCTCCAGACTATGCTCGTAATTAAAGCCTCGCAGATAATTAAACTTTCCCTGACATGCGGTACAAATTCAAAAAATTCCTGGTTATATTTTTCCGGAATCTGTATACTTAAGGCCTCGATAAGACCTGAATTAATATTGCATGATAGCTCGTCTTTAAAATATTCATACAAAATTCCTCCCTCCAGAAAAGCCGTGGATGGGTCGTCGCTTAAATCTGCTATTAGAATGCTTGCAGTAATATGATCCAGGAAGCGTTCATACATGAAGTATACTCCCTCCTCTGTACTATGATCTTCTTTAGTGAAAATATTCTTTGTCAAAACACCTTCGTCAATTAATTTTGATGTTAACAATCCGGGACTATTGGTAAGTTTCGCTTCTTCCAGTGCCCCTACAATCATTACAGCCCTTGTATAAGGTATGTAGCCTTTATTTGTCGTTATAATCTCTTTTGCTATTGCCTCTACAGCTGCCCGGACCACTTTTATCCCCGGGTCAAAGTTCATCTGAGAAGCCAGTTTATTGTTCACTGCATCAAGAAAAAATCAAGTATTGCTGTAATGCCTTCATATCCGGCAGGTATTTCATCCAGTCCTTTCGCTGCTAAACCGTCACAGAACAATTTGAGGAATAGGGGGCTTCTAAATTCGGGGTGTAAAAATGGAATGGAAGGTTTTCTAATGCCGTAATTATCGAAAAAATGATCTGAAGCTTCGTACTCAAAATCGGAAAATCCATATTGGGTAAGGCTTGAAGCCAAATTTTCCCCATAGATAGTTTCATCCACGATCAAATCATGGTAAGAAGTACGCACGGAAACGATCAAACCAAGCCCCTCAAATTGCGCCACTTTTTTAATGAAGCTCTTTAAACTCCCAGGCCAGATATCTTTTCCCATTCCTTCATTTATGGCATCAATAACTATGAAAATGCGCTTTCCTGTTAATTGCGCTTTAATATTTAATTTCCCTAAAAATTCATCTTCTGTAATTTGAAGGTTAAGTTGCCTTTGAATTGATTGGTGCCAAGGATTATCAGCACTAACAAAATGCTGACCTAGCAAAAGAACAGTTTGATATCCCTGTTGTTGCGCCCGGCTACAAAAATCACCAAGCAAATGACTTTTCCATAACCAGCCTCTCCGTCAAGTATTAAAAAGGGCCTGTTTGTTAATTGACAGTTTTCACTTGAAATGAATTGAGTAAATCTATCAATGGAATTTTTAAATGAGTAAATTTCATGAATGGCGTTGTGGTACGGTTTAGTTCCATAGCTGGGGGTAGGTTTTGCCTTTTCTTCGCCTTCCTGAGCTTCATAAAATATATCCAGGCATTCATTCAAAAGTATTTCAATAGATGCACATGCAATTGTGATAGGTTCAAAATTCAACTGTTTAAACCCTTCTACTTTTAATGCTAAATATGAATCCCTGAGTTCTTCCAACAAAGCATCAATTTTTACTTTGCGGCTTTCGGTTAAAGCAGGCCCAAATACAGCATAACAGGATCTCCTACTTTTAAATATCTTTCCCAAATCCAGATCCATTTGCTTTTTAAACCTCCTGGTACGTAGTAATCCTTCCAGGTTTTGGGCAATCGGTAACTCGAAATTTAGTTTTGGCGTATATCTTTTCCCTAAAGCAGTAATGGAAACCTCAAGCCGTTCCTTAAACCATGTATTGGAAAATGTCTTCGGGTCAAATTGGTAAGCATGTGCTGTTAAGAATGCTGGCGTAATTCCTAAAAATGGCAAAACTTCTGCACTGCAAAAATGCAGTTGGCCATTGTCACCTTTATCCGGTATTTCTAAAAGCAGGCCGCAGCATATAATCTCATCCCGGTCAGATAGAAACAAGCCTGATCCTGAACAACCACTTAACCAATCATTTCCAGCTGAAAAATTATGGTCAATCAGTTGATCTTTGTCAATAGTTGCTAAAAATTGGAATGGGCTTTTTTGATAAACTTCCTGGAATTTTATGCCGCCCTTATTTACTGGATCAGACTTGCTGCCATATCTGCCTCTGAAGAAGAATTCCTGAACACCCCAATTTGGACGTGGCGCAAAATGTATGGAATTGAATTTATCAATAAGTCCATTACAATCGGGCGTCAGCAGGGCTACGTCATGCAATTTTGAGAAATCATAATCTGCATTAACGCTAACTATTTGATGATGGATACCTTCATGATCTTCAAATGTCCATTCTTCAGCTATGAATTCAAGATCTAAATCGTTACCGTAAATATTGTGGGCAGCAGTTAATACGTAAAGATTATCTTCAAAAATAAAAACAGTTCCTGTTCCTATAAAATTGCCCTGATGATGCAGGGCTGCGGTAGTTTTTTTTATTTCTTCTGAAAACATTTGCAGTCGCTGAATTTAAATTTATTTTGGAAAATGAAGCTGATATTTAATTCCTCAGCTTCTTCTTTAGTTGTAAAACCAGATGTGTCCAAATTATAATTGAGATAAATTGTAAGGGGCTCTTCCACAGATACTCTGGAATATTCACTAAGTCTTGCAATAGTTTCACGGTCGGGATGGTTATATGGCCCGGAACCGTCTGTAGAAATTAGATAGCAATTGCAATCAATGAGTTCAAACAGTTCTTTACCGGAATTATGCTTGCACCCATGATGACTGATTTTTACCAGGTGAACATTTAATTTATGCTCTTTTGAATACCCAATACGTTTTAGTTCTTCAACGATAAGATCAGGATTAGCATCCCCCAGAAATAATATTGCACATCCATTAAAGCTTGCAACAAAGGAAATGGATGAAGAATTAATTAAATCATCTTCCCATTTATGGATTGTTTCTTTTGCCTTAAGAATATCTTCAAATGAAGCAGGTTTTTCCTTTCTTTTTCCAACTTTTCCGCTGTCCTGTGCTTCCTCTTGATATTTTTGAAATAATTTATCAGCTGTCCATTCAGCCAGTAACTTATCGATCACAGTCTTGTCAGGAGTAATAGCCAGCAATGTCAGGCCATCAATTTCTAAAATATTGTCTTCTGTAAATCCATTATAAAACGGCTGGCAGGAAATTCCTACTCGCTGAAGCTTTATATCCAGCTCAATGCCATGCCTTAGGCCAACCTTATCTCCTTCAGGCAGCGTAAGCACTAAAGATGGCGTATTCATATACACAGGCATATCCTTACGTAAGGTTATGGAACTATCATCAAACATTTTAAGCATGCCGCCAAGATGGTCATAATCTACATGAGTAAGGATTATGGCGCTCAGTTCATTTACATCCTTAAGTGTGCCTTTTATAAAGCGATATGTATTCGGTATTCCACTATCTATAAGTAAATGATTGAAATTTTCTTCTTTACCCCAACTTAATAAAAATGAATCTCCTTTTGCTGCCGGGAAGGCTTCCAACACCAAATCGTATTTTCCATCTTTCATTTTACTAAGTTAAATTAAAATAACCTTTTGCTCTTAATTATTGATTCCTTTTTTTCCGTTTCCTTTCAGGAACGTTGCTTTCAACTATATCTTTCTTAGAAAGGATGCCGCTGCCATCTTGCATATACGAGCGGTGGCTAATATGATCCGGAGTTTATTACATAGCTACCCAAGATAAGTACGCCAAACCTGCCGGAACATCGTACTTACCGTACCTTATAGCGGGTGAATCGATGAAACCTTTTCCTATACAGATGGATGTAACAGGAAAATACATTGAGGATTCGAAAACGATTAAGCCCGATACCTTAGCCATACTGATCACGCCCTATGCGGATATTGTGTTTAAGTCCCTAACGATAAACAAAGAGGAAAAAGTTGGAACAGGCAGATCCCGGATGTAAACATAAATGAAGCCAATAAGCAAATACAGGAAATGGCAAGCGCAATATACCGGAAGATGATGAAAAACTTATTGCTCACATCTTTGTGATTTTAATAAATTTAATATCTTAGCGTAAATTTACAAGCTCTCATTCTCAAAATTCGCTGGCGATGATGCGTTTATGAACGTTCAAATTAATCAAAATAATATCGCAAAACTCAAAAGGTAGCTACAGTATCTATAAGTGGTAATTTAGCATATCATAGTTTCGCATATATCTTAATTATTGATCATGCTGTGAAGACAGTGTGCCTTCAAACCACAACAGAGACAAATAATAAACTTATGGATGATATAAACAAGATTAAAGTCATACATGGAATCAAAAATAAGTTCAGTGTTGACGACACAACCTTGAAAAAATTTATTGAGCAAATTGATAGCTCTGATTTCAAAGACAATATTGAAAGATTTTTTAGAGGTTATAAAGTTGAGGACAATTTTCACATTCTATTTTCTGCCATGCCTTGGGTCAAATTAATTCACGAACTTGGACAGAATCAACTACCAACTTTATCAAAAGAAGTTTATCAAGTACCTGACTTCACAATCTTATTTGAAACAAGTAAAAAGGAAAATAAACCCATTTTATTAGAAGTAAAGTCAGTTAAGGGTGAAAGCCAGAGTTTGGAAGTGATGACTAAACAACTTAATGCTTGTGTTGAGTATTCTAAAATTCTAGGTATTCCATTTCTATATGCAATCTATTGGGATAAGTATCAAACTTGGACATTTAATGCAATAGAAAACTTTGAAGTAAAAACTAAAAAAAACAAAATCAAATTTTTTGATGCTATTAAAAATGATATGTCTGTAATTGTTGGGGACATGACCTTTGTAATCAGCCAACCTATTTATCGCAAGACGGTTTGTGATAATAGTATTACTGACAGTGAAAAGCCACAACATGAAAAATTTGGAGCTATTGTCTCTGACAGTGTTTCTTTAAACAATGTAGATTTTATCGATATTGAATCTTTAGAATCAGCAATTATTGATAGCAGCATTAAAATGAAAATCATCGACAGGAAAACGGATGGCGATAAAACAACAATAATTGAAGTATCTGATAGCAATTATTTTCTAAAACTAAGCACACTTACTCTACGACACTTAGCGATTTTTAAAGTGGAACTAAATGAACAATACGCTGACATGTCCAGAAGAATAATTATTGAGTTCTTCAAAAAACTAAAAGTAAGTCAAAGCATTTCTATTCCCAACACCAAGACACCAACGTCTAATACATTATACAATCAAGCATTTGGAAAGAGTTGATTTCTGACAAACTATTCTGCAGTATTAAATAAGACCGCATGGTGGACAGAAAAGCACGAACTGCTAACTAGGTTTTTGCAATAGTCGGGCGAAACTACAAAATTAAACAGTTGTGCTTCGTTTCAACTTGCGCAAAATTGAAGTTTTGTGATTTGATTGCCATTTAAAAAACTTCGCTAGGATAGCAGCGCAAATTTTTATATTTATCCAATCTATGTAGCAAAACCGCCTCCAAAGATAAAATTTGGTTTTGCTGTGAAGTACAAAAGATACTTCAGATTTCGCATGGCAAACTTCAAAATCTAAGGATAACAGGAGCATTGTCATTTAAAAAAGTTGGCGGAAATTACTACTACAATTACAATGAAGTGAAACGGTTATTACCGAAAGAATAAATTAGGAGGAGGTTGAAATGTGGAAGGATAAATTAATAAAAAAGGTAATAGCAGACCAGCGATTAACGGTTTGGCATATCGCTTTAATAATGGCAATTATATCAGTATCTCAAGAACAAAATGGAAATAACATCATTAGAACCTCAAGGAAAGTCTTGAACGAAAAATCCCTCATTGGGAGCTTTCCTACTTATCACAAATGTTTGAAAGATTTGATATGTCTAAATTACTTGGAGTATAATCCTTCCTATCATCCGAAATTAGGAAGTGAGATTAGGATTTTATTTTGATACTTAAAATATATGACGAAGCATCTGTAAGCATAAATGACTAAAGTATCTTATGCTAAATATTATAATAACATGAAATGATATCCTTAAGCCCAATGAGATAGTAATTAAACTATATCATATTATGATAATAGATTTTAAATCAAAATAAGAGTCCTTAAATCCTCAAATTTATATGTTTAAAGAATTATAAGAGGGATGCCAAAAACAAATTATTATCATTCAGCTTAAAAATTATCATATGGGTGTACGGAGTGGAGGAAACATTGAACGAGACAATATGATTCCTTGTAAAGATGGAAATATATACTTAGAAATAACAAGTTAACAGTTCATCCGATGTCTGTTATTTACACTGAAGAAACTATCTCTTGAATTAAAGACAAAACATCAAAGATTTAAATTGCAACAATTATAAAAATTAAAAACAAATTAATTAATATTTTTTCACTATTTTGGTAAAAGTCATTCATTATTGAATTTACCTAATTAATGCAAAATTTTTTACAAATTTCCTAGAAAGTTTACTGGGATAAATATCGACAAATTTGTGGATGAATTCTACAAATATTTCTCTGTCCATCAAGGAAATAGTGAATACGAATTTGATTTATCTGATGTTGAGTGGATGTCAAATCAAGAGTTACTTATTTTAACTTCAATATTTAAATACTTAGTAGAATCTGAAATTAAATTCAAAGTTTTTTTCTTAAAAAATGGATCAACTGAATTGATTGAAAGAAGAATTGCAGTTCAGATATATCAAATTTGGGAAGTATGGAAGATTGCTAATATAATGCACGATCAAAAGTTTGAAGACTATTTTGATATTCATAGTGGTATAGTAGATCAACTTAAAAATAGGTTCAAACTCAACTCAACTCAAGGAGAGATTTATAATAGATTTGGGATAACGCCATTTGTCTCCTTAGATAGTATTTCGCATTACGATAACAGAATTATAAACGAGATGCTAGAAGAGACTTATAGGCTTTCAAATGCAACTGATAACATCTTAAGATTACATAATTGCAATATGCCTTTTGAAAATCATACTTTAAGTTCGATAATCACAAAGGAATTATATGAAAACTTTCTAGATCACGTAAATACCTCATTTTTTCCAACCAATGAAAATTTCACTTTTTTAAGCCTTTCATTAGTACCCAAAATAAGTAACGATAAAAATAACAACAATAGAATTCAATCAATTCTTGAAAGGAATTTTAATGAAGAATCATATCCAGAATTCAAAGAATTCTACTTCAATAAAAAAAATAAAGAGTATAAAAATCAATCAATTCTACAATTTTCATTTTTAGATTTTGGTACGGGAATAATTTCCACTTTAAAAGACGAATATTCAATAAAATTTCCCCAAAAAATAAAGAAAACTCAAAATCTATTGATAGTGAAATATTAAAATGGGCTTTCACTTACGAATCTTCAAAAGACCCAATAGATAAAAGATATTTAGAGAAAACTGTTATTCCTAGAGGATTATATGACTTATTAAGTATCGTTAGGCGTTTTAATGGGCTTTTAATTGCTAGAAGTAATTATGGTAAAGTGTACTTTGATTTTTCAACTGAAAGTAACCAATTTAATGAAGGGAATAATTTCGGTAATAATGAAGAATTTTTTCCAGGTAATTTGATAACAATATACTTACCTGAAAGAAATGTAGAACAAATATTTGACTCATCTCAAATATCAATTCCAAGAACTTTGGAAAACACTACGTACTTAAAACCTGAAGCAAATTTTATAAATCTATTTAGCTACTTAAGGTTGGTTCAAACAGGCCATTTATCAAAAGGGCAAGCCTTTAGTCGAATTTTTGATGCGATTGTTGAAGACATAAACATAAAAAATAAAATAAACTATTTCGACTTTACCGGTTATTATTTAGATGAAAACATAACTAAGAAAATCATTCACTTTTTGGTATCTAATTATAATATAAACGTTGCAAATAATATAATTGTTCTTAATCCTCCTCCACTTGAATTTCTAAGTAACTTAAATAACGAAATTCTTCAGTTAAACCTTCATGTAAAAAACTATAGGCTCCATCCAATACCCTTTATTAGAAATGAAGATGAAAATTTAGATGTTTTTTGGATGGGAGTTTACAATAAACAGGATTCTGAAAAACTAAAAGATATTTTTTTGGAACAAAATGACTTAAGGAAAACTGACTTTACTGATCCTCAAGCCATTGTAGGCAATTTAAATTATTTTGATGATTTTGGGAATTTACATTCATATATAGATTCTGAAATTATAATTAAGTATATAAATCATAAAAACAGTCAATCTTCAGAACTATTAGTAAAACCAATAATAGATAAATATGTAAAATCCTCTCCGGGAAAGTTATTCTTATGCCCCGGAAATTATTATCAATACGAATATCTACAATTATTTGATGCAATTAGTAATAAAGAAGAATGTAAAATACTTGCTGACGCGCTATTAAAGGAAATTAGAAGATATCAGTTCCGTCCTAAATAAA
>NZ_ASZT02000128.1:0-15691 GCF_001006065.1 Sphingobacterium sp. IITKGP-BTPF85 | reverse complement strand
TTACCAACACAAGAAAATAAGGCAAATTTCTCTGCAATAGCTTATGCTTTTGCACTCCAAGTATCTTCTAGGACCAATATTCCAATTGGTATAGTCGAACTGGATGTTCCTGGATCCAATACCGAATCATGGATAGACCGTACAACATTAGAACAAAATAATCTACTAGCAAGCTACATCCATAGTTGGAGGAAATCCGATTTTATACAGGATTTTGCCGCAATAGATCTGATCAAAATCTGGCACTGTCCTCCGCAAAATATCAACGTCACCCTTATGAACCCGCCTACAATTTTGAAGCCGGTATATTGCATTGGTTACATACGCAATTCACAGCTATTTTGTGGTATCAAGGAGAAAGCAATGCCCATAACATTGAACTACACGAGCTATTATTTAAAACACTTGTCAGTTCATGGCGCCAAAATTTTAAGCAAGACCTTCCTTTCTATTATGTGCAACTGTCAAGTATTGAACGTCCTTCATGGCCGAGATTCAGAGACAGTCAGCGCAAATTGAATACAGAACTTGAAAACACCTATATGGCTGTTTCATCAGATGTCGGTGATCTTTCGGATGTCCATCCTAAAAATAAGATCATTATCGGAAATCGATTGGCAAATCTAGCCCTTGCCCACGAATACAAATTCAAAATCAATGCAGATTATCCAACATTCGACCATTATACCATAAAAAACAGTAGGATCAAGGTCTATTTTAAAAACTGTAAATCACTCAAAACGAATAATAATCAACCTTTACAAGGATTTACCCTGATCGATGAAAAGGGATATTCCTTACAGCCTGGAAAAATATCGATTCAAAAAAATTGTGTATCGATTGATATGCCAAGTGATAAAATCATAACAGAAATCCGATACGCATATTCACCTTATAGCACTGCAAATTTGGAAAATGAAGCAAACGTACCAGCTTCAACATGCAGTTTTAAAATTGACTAAAAACGATGTATACTTTAACACAACTCGAAGAACTCGAAAAATTTTATAAAACACAGCTTCTAGAAGATACTGTTCCATTTTGGTTTCCAAAATCATTTGACCATGAAAACGGTGGATTTTTACTCATGCGTGATCAGGACGGAAGTTTAATTGATGATGACAAAGCAGTTTGGATTCAAGGACGAGCAACTTGGTTACTGGCAACACTATACAACACAGTAGAACCCAAACAAGAATGGTTAGACGGAGCTAAATTAGGCTACGATTTTATCCAAAAATACTGCTTTGATACCGACGGACAAATGTTTTTCCATGTCACGAAAGATGGTCAGGCGATCCGTAAAAGAAGATACTATTTCTCCGAGACTTTTGCGGTTATTGCCTTTGCTGCCTATGCAAAGGCCTCAGGCAGTCAAGAAGCAGCCGAACAGGCTCGTGCTATTTTTGGGAAATGTATCCAATATGCTTCCGGAGAAATCAAATTAGCTCCTAAGTTTACAGATACAAGGCCTTCAAAAGGTATTGGAACGCCGATGATTATGATCAATACGGCACAACAACTACGTGACACAATTGGTGACCCGCGCTGTGATGAAGCCATCGCTAATTGGATAAAAGAAATTGAAACCAACTTCGTGAAACACGACCTCAAGGTAGTCATGGAACAAGTGTCGCCGACAGGAGAAATCATCGATCATATTGATGGCAGAACCTTAAATCCCGGCCATGCCATAGAAGGAGCCTGGTTTATTCTACATGAAGCCCAATACCGCAACAACGATCCAAAGCTTATCGAATTAGGTTGTAAAATGCTTGACTATATGTGGGAAAGAGGTTGGGATAAAGAATTTGGAGGTATTTTATACTTTAGAGATCTATACAATAAGCCTGTACAAGAATATTGGCAGGATATGAAATTCTGGTGGCCTCAAAACGAAACCATCATTGCCACTCTGCTTGCGTATTTATTGACAGGAAACGAAAAGTATGCCGACATGCATCAAAAAATACATCAGTATGGCTATGAAAAATTTCACGATCAGAAGCATGGCGAATGGTTTGGATATCTCCATCGGGATGGTTCAATTGCACAGACTGCGAAAGGAAATCTATTCAAAGGACCATTCCACCTACCTCGTCAGGAATGGTATTGTTGGACAATTCTTAAAAACTTCTTAACGGATAGAAATGAATCTTAAGCTCAAATACCTTAGCATTTTACTTGTTAGCATCAGTTTTTTTCAATCTCGTCTGCACAAGAAAACTTAATTCCATTACCGATCAACATGGAATTGGGGGAAGGTATGCTTGATCTGAACAAGGGAATTATTGTAAATGAAAATAATCCAGCACTAACGAATGAATATCAACTGGCCAAAACCATTCTTGCAGATTGGAAAATAGGAACTAAAAAAACTGGTCATAACAACAGCCTGCCACTCCTAACACTTGAGCTATTAAGTGGTTTATCCGAAAATAAGGAAGCTTATTATTTGAAAATTGATGAGAAAGGAATCCACATAAAAGCACACAATAGTGCAGGCATTTATTACGGACTACAAACATTAAGACAATTTTCAATTCAGCAAAAAAAGCTTTCATTTTGTGAGATCAATGACAAACCGGCATTCTCATGGCGGTCCTTCCTCGTTGATGTCGGACGAAATTATCAACCTCTTGCTATGCTAAAAGAACAGGTTGATATCATGGCACGTTATAAATTAAATGTTTTACACTTTCATTTTACAGAAGATATTGCTTGGCGTTTAGCCAGTAAAAAATACCCGGATCTTACCGATCCATCTAACATTACCAGAGGTAAAGGGGAGCATTATACAGAACAAGAGTTCAAAGAACTCATAAGTTATTGCAAACTACGCCATATCTTGCTTTTACCTGAAATTGATATGCCAGGACACAGTGATGCTTTCAAAAGATATTTTGGAGTAGGCATGCAAACGGACTCTGGTATGGTATATATTAAGGAACTTTTAAAAGAATTTTCACAAACCTATACCGATCTCCCCTATCTGCACATTGGAGGTGATGAAGTAAAAATCAGCAACAAAAACTTCATGCCTGAAATCACAAAATACGTTGAAGAATTAGGTTATAAAACAATTGGTTGGGATCCGGGCAGTAATCTTATGCCACAGACCATTCGACAACTGTGGATGGGTGGTCCCAAAAAAATTCTAGAACAGGGGGACCATGTATTTATCGATTCCAAACATCTCTATATAAATCATATGGATCCTTTGGAAACTGTAACGACCTTATTTCATAGAAAAATTGGCGAACAAGATAAGGAGCATAAAAATCTGATCGGAGCAACCTTGTGTTCATGGCCAGATCGTGCAGTAGCCGAACCTCAGGATATGTTTGTCCAAAACGCCATATATCCCGCTCTTGTCACATTTGCAGAACGCAGTTGGCGAGGTGGTGGTATAGCTGGCTGGACATGTAATATTGTGCAAGAAAGTCTTCCTGCTTATCAGGAATTTAAAGCATTTGAAACTAGACTGCTCCATCATAAAAACAGCTATTTTTCTGATAAACCATTTCCCTATGTCAAACAAATAGGATCAAAATGGGAACTGATCGGCCCCTTTCAAAATGAGGGCAATCTTGCAAAAACATTTCCAATAGAAACGAAACCATTTGCACCTGATATAACAGTTACAAAAACAATAGCGGGAGGTACCGTGATACTGAGACATTGGTGGGCAGATATCATACCTGGTGCACTTAAAAATCCACAAGAGAACACAACTTGGTACGCACGTACCAAGATATGGAGTGAAAAAAGCGAGCACAAATTATTCTGGATCGGATTCAACAATCTATCTCGGTCATATGCAAGCAATACACCCCAATTACACACTTGGGATGATCTTGGAAGCCAAGTCTGGGTCAATAATAAAACGATCGAACCGCCTATTTGGAAGCATGCCGGTGCAAAAGGAGATTTAGAAACTCCTCTAGTAGACGAAGGCTATTCCTACAGAGCGCCAACAAAGATTTTATTGAAAAAAGGTTGGAATGAAATTTTAATCAAATTACCGATCAGCGATTTTAAAGGAACCGATTGGCAAAATCCAGTAAAATGGATGTTTACATTTATACAGAGTAATTAATAACCAAAACATTATATCATGCAAAAATTATTTTTAACGTTTTCTATCCTGCTATCATCGACGATGATCCAAGCACAAGAAACGACTGTTTTTAAATCGGGAGATGACGGTTACAAAAGTTACCGTATTCCAGCGATTGTCAAAGATAAAAGTAACAATCTGATTGCATTCTCCGAAGGCCGTGTTGAACATGCCGGAGACTACGGAAATGTCGATATCGTTTACAAAATCAGTTCTGACAATGGAAAAACATGGGGACCTCTGCAGATAGCTGTAGACCAAGATAAATTACAGGCGGGCAACCCCGCACCTATCGTTGATCTATTAGATCCACAATATCCAAAAGGACGAATTTTCTTATTCTACAATACAGGAAATAATCACGAAGGAGATGTCAGAAAAGGAAATGGAATTCGCGAATGCTGGTATATCACTTCTACAGATGGAGGAAAAACATGGGCTGCACCGACAAACATTACAACTGCAGTGCATCGTCCAAATCAACCCGCGTTCAATCCTAATTATACTTTTAAAGAGGATTGGAGAACCTACGCGAATACACCTGGTCATGCTTTACAATTTGATTCCGGAAAATATAAAGGCCGTATATACATTCCTGCAAATCATTCAGAAGGAGACCCAAAACCTGCAGGAAAAGATTATTTTGCACATAGTTATTATTCCGACGACCATGGTAAAACTTTCAAAATCGGAAATACAATAAGCTTTGAAGGTGGAAATGAAACGATGGCCGCACAGATCTCCGAAACAGGATTGTATATGAATACTAGAAACCAACAGGGAAATGTACGAAACCGTATTATTTCTTATTCGAATGATGGCGGAGCAACATGGGATACCACTTTCTATGATAAAAATCTACCAGATCCTGTTAACCAAGGTTCTACCCTATCTTGGAAAAAAGGTAAAAATTATATTCTAGCTGTTTGCAATGCTGCCTCTCAAAAAGATAGAGATAATTTAACATTACGAATCAGTAAAGATCAAGGAAAGACCTGGTATTTTAACCATGTAGTGGCAAAAGCACCTGTGGGCTATAAAGATTCTTATGCCGCCTATTCAGATATTATTCTGATCAACAATAAGAAGATCGGCGTGCTTTATGAAAAGGATAATTACGAAACGATTGTTTTTGACACGGTGTCAATCAAATAGCAACCTGTTGCATCGAACTAAAAAGTGTCTGAATCTTTAGATACAGACACTTTTTTACTATGTATCTCAAAATTTAAAACATGGGTACTTCAATCAATAAAACTTGAGCATCCGATGTAGAAAGCATATCGATTTCGTTTATTTCCCAAATTCCAACCGCATCTCTGCGATTTAACTTCTCTCCTGCTATTTCGATGGCCCCCTCTAAAACAAATACGTAAACACCATTTGCTTCACTATGCAATTGATAATTAACGGTAGTATCCACCTCAATATCTGCTAAATTGAAATAAGCATCTTGATTAATAAAGACCGCTTGGGCATCTGCTGTATTGGGAGAAACGATCGTCGCAAACTTATTTTTTCGATCTAAATCCAAATATGACTTCTGATCATAACTTGGGGTCAACTGTCTTTCACTCGGGATAACCCAAATTTGAAGAAATTTAACAGGATCTACTTTACTACCATTAAATTCAGAATGCGTAACGCCAGTTCCTGCGGACATAATTTGCACATCACCAGTTTGGATATCACGACTGGTTCCCATGCTGTCTTGATGAGCCAAAACACCCGCTAACGGGATACTGACGATCTCCATATTATCATGGGGATGACGTCCAAAACCATTTCCTGCTTCAACAAAATCATCATTCAAAACACGTAATGCTCCGAAATTAACCTTATCCTGATCGAAATAATTTCCGAAACTAAAAGAGTGGGCACTTTTCAACCATCCAAAGTCAACATGACCACGTTTTTCTGATTTATGTATTATCTTTTGCATTTGATTATAATTATATGTTCAAACACACAAATAACATACCAAGCTAGAAATCAATAAAATAATGGACTATTTAACATGACAGATTGACAAATCTGCTCCTAGAATTTCTTTAAAAGACGCAGGGAAAACTTCCATACTCAAAACAATGAAGCATTATTTCAATTTATCCGGTGAAAAAGCATAAATAAGTGCTCTCGCTAATATCCGATTAGGATCAATTAAGGTCATGCCATTATGATCATTTTCTGGAAGAGCGAGTGGCAGTTCAGTACATCCTAAGACAATAATTTCTGCTCCTCCTTTTTTTAACTCGTCCATCGCGCTATGCAATTCCAGACGGACTTTGTTGGTCACAGGAGTTGACTGCGCTTTAATTCCATATTCCTTATCATATATAGCAGCATGTATCCGGTCTTGCCAATCTTCACTTGGTTCTACAATTTCGAAACCTTCTTTCAGTAACAAATCTCGATAAAGCCCACTGTTACGTGTACCTGTAGTAGAAAGGATACCAACTTTTGCTTTTGAATATAATGCCTTCATGTAAGAAATCGTCTCATTAACGAGATGCAGTATTTTAATCTTTTGGTTCGTTTTAGCTAGTTCCTGTTCATATACCCCATAAATAGGATCTGCATGAGCAGTATTACAAGGAATACCTACAATAGTAACACCCGCACTTTCCATCTGTCGTGTGATTTCTGCTAAAGCTATAGCCGGATTAACAGTTGAATGTCCCTTTAAATATTCTGAGCGATCACCAATTAAGTTCGGAAACGAATAAAGCATAACGGGTAAATGTTCCTGATCTGACAGCGCTATAGTTTCCTCAATAATTTTTTTATACAAGTCAAGCCCTCCTAAAGGACCAACACCTCCTACAATACCTATCATATTTCCTCCTTATCTAATCTAACTCTCCTTTCGCCATTTGCATGACCAGAAGTTTGATTTTATTCCAAAAATAATTCCACTAAATATTTCATACCATCGATTCCCGAATACGAATTATAAAATGCTACGACACTTTCTCTTGACGCCTCATTATGGCTCTAAATCCAGGATTTGAACCTGTAGACCATAGCACATTCACACTTTTAAATACGCAAACCAAGTGCCAAATGAAAATGTCGATCTATCACCTGAACATCAGCATCATTTCTTGTTAATGCACACTCTTTGAACATTAATTTATGTGTTGATTTATTAAGCTTTTGCTATTCATTTTGCGCTTAGTAAAAATGCATTTATACAGATAAAAAAAATCATATAGGCATTTTTTGAAAACCATGGACATAAAAAAAGCGACTTAATTTCTTAAGTCGCTTTCGTAGCCCGTAGGGGAATCGAACCCCTGTTTCTAGAATGAAAATCTAACGTCCTAACCCCTAGACGAACGGGCCATTTGGCATCTCCAATAGGATATTTCCCTGTTTGGAGATGCAAATATAGATATTTTTATTAATCTTCCAAAAAAGAAATGAAAAATTTTTTAAATCAAATCAAAACCGATGTCTCTGCGGAAATATTTACCATCGAAATAGATTCTTCCTGCATCAGCAGTTGCCTGTTGCAAAGCATCAAACAACGTATCCTGCAATGTCGTTACTGCGATAACACGACCTCCTGCAGTCACAACATTATCGTCTTGCATGCTGGTACCTGCGTGAAATACAATCGACTCTTTTACATTTTCAATATTTGAAATCACCTTACCAGACTCATAGTTTCCAGGATATCCTCCAGCAACCAGCATAACAGTTACTGCCGTTTTTGGAGTAACAGTATAAGAGCGTGTTTCTAGATTACCTTGAGCAACACCTTCTAATAAGTCAATTAAATCGGACTCAATACGTGGCAAAACAGATTCTGTTTCCGGATCACCCATACGCACATTATATTCGATCACTAATGGTTCGCCGTCAACATTCATCAAGCCAATGAAAATAAATCCTTTATATGGAATATTATCTTTCTTTAATCCTTCAACAGTTGGCTTAATAATACGCTCCTCAACCTTACTTATAAAAGCCTCATCAGCAAAAGGAACTGGAGATATTGATCCCATTCCCCCTGTATTTAAGCCTGTATCCCCTTCTCCAATACGCTTATAATCTTTAGCTGAAGGCAATACTTTGTACGAGTTACCATCTGTTAAAACAAAAACAGACAATTCAATACCTTTCAAAAACTCTTCTACAACAACAACATCACTCGCTGCACCAAATTTAGAATCAGCGATCATCGCCTTCAGTTCCAACTTGGCATCTTCCAATGTTTCACAGATCAGTACCCCTTTTCCAGCAGCTAAACCATCTGCTTTCAATACAATTGGTAACTTTTGAGTTTCCAGATATGCAAGACCTTCCTCCAAATTTGTTTTATCAAAAGAACGTGAAGCGGCAGTAGGAATACCATGACGGTCCATAAATTGCTTAGAAAAATCTTTCGATCCTTCTAGTTGCGCACCTTCTTGCTGTGGACCGATAACAGGTATATGCTTTAAATCGGCACGGTTCAAGAAATAATCATGAATACCTTTTACTAGAGGCTCCTCAGGGCCTACCAAAACCATGTTAACATCATTTTCAAGAACAAAACTTGCGATACCGTCAAAGTCAGTCACTTTTAATGCTACATTTTTACCATACGCACCTGTACCTGCATTTCCAGGAGCAATAAACAAATTTTGAAGACGCTTACTTTGCGAAAGTTTGTAGGCGAAGGCTGATTCACGACCGCCAGAACCAATGATTAGGATATTCATAGCACAAAGATATTTGTTTTAAGCTAATATTGATAGAAAATTTCTAATTGCATTGATATCAAATTCTAAACAACGGATTATTTAATAATTTTTCGTAATTTATTCCAAATTATTGACCCTCAATGTATGAATCTTAAGGCAAGCTTGTTTAGTTTATTATTCATAATTCCTTTTATGTCATTAGGACAAACGGATATCCGACAGTTCATCGATAAATTAGGAAATTATGCTGCAAGAAATCCAAAAGAAAAAATCCATGTTCATATGGACAAAGAAAGCTATTCAGCTGGCGAAAATATTTGGATGAAGCTGTACTGCACACTTACACCAGACAACCTCTTATCCGGAGTAAGCCAAGTTGCCTATATTGATTTAATATCTCCAGATAATAAAACAGTAAATACCTTAAAAATCCCCCTAACCGCTGGCTTAGGCATTGCTGATCTGGCCTTATCAGATACCCTTATCGAGGGTTCCTATCGTATCCGTGCTTATACACAATGGATGAGAAATGATAGTACTGCATACTTCTTTGACAAAACACTACCCATCTATAATGGTCGATCGGATAATATTACGACCGAAGATGAAATCATCTTCGATGGAGAGAAAAAATACTACGCAGTAAAACTAAAAACATTATCAGGAGTTCCCCTGCCAGAAATTAATATTAGCTACAAAACCCATCTCAAGAATGGAAAACAAAGATCCTCACGAGAAAAAACAGATCAGCAGGGTCAGCTTTTGATTGATCTTAAAGATATACCTGCAGGTGAAATCATCAATTTGTCTTTTAAATCAATAGACGGAATAATAATTCGTAAAACATTTACCGTTCCAGCAGATAAATCAAGTAACAGCCTGCAAATACTACCCGAATCAGGCAACATTATAAACCAACTACACACTAAAATAGGCTTTAAAGCTCTTAATAGTAAAGGACTGGGAGAAAAGTGCACCATCATCATTATGGACAGCAACAAGGAGAAGATAGTCGAGATGGAAACCAGTCCGCTCGGTATGGTCAGCTATCCTTTTGTTTTGGATGCAAAATTAAAATATACAGCCATAGCGACATTTACCGACGGCACTAAAACAGAAACACCTTTTCCGTCAATCAGCCTGTCAGGACTAAACATGAATGTGGGCAATCTTACTGATGACAGGGTCTTTGTACAGGTTAATGCTAGCCCTGATCAAATCAATCAGCAAGAAATTTATCTTATCGCCCAATATAATGGAAATTCATTTCATGTTTCCAAGCAAAAATTGAATAAAAACGAAGTCCTTTTTTCCATCCCCAGACAAAATCTGCCTCAGGGAGTTATACAGTTATCCATATTGGATGCAACCCTAAAGCCTTTACTAGAACGAATGATTTTCAACTATCGGGCTGATAAGATTCTTCCTATCGAAGCAACCGCTGATAAACCCACCTATGGAACCCGTCAAAAAGTAAACATTAGCGTTTTAAGCGGAAACACCACAGACTCCATTCGGGTTGGTTCATTATCAGCATCAGTTGTTAATAGCAATAAAACCCAGATTGATACTCCCTATAGATCCAGCATATATACGTCCTTGCTATTAAGTTCGGAAATAAATGGATTCATAGAAAACCCCAACTATTATTTTTCAGATAGTAAAGACATTAAAAAAAGTGATCTGGATAATCTGATGCTGATACAAGGGTGGAGAAAATTAGACTGGGCAAAAATAGATGAAATGTCTGATCCAAAATATAATTTTGAAAAAAATATATCCATATCAGGAACAATAAAAAAACTTGGTAGAAAAGCGGTTGTGCCAAAAGCAACTGTTACTCTGATCCCTACAACCAATATGACTGCCGCTATTGATACGCTAACGAACGAAGCTGGAAAATTTTCTTTTGATGACCTGTTATTTACCGACAGTATCAAATTCATTATGACGGCAAAATCCGATAAAGATAAAAATAGACTGGACATTGAGCTTGATGAAATCGAGGAACCAGCAAATGGTATCAATAAAAATTTACCTGAAGTACTGAACAATATAAACACCAAATACTTAGGAAATATAAAAAATGCACAAGCCTACTTTGCACAGCTAGAAGCCGCTGGACTCAAACAGCGCTCCATACAACTCGAAGAAGTTAAAATTACCCGCACAGCAATAAAAAAGGCCGTTGCCAATTCAAGTAACTTAAATGGACCAGGCAATGCCGATCAAGTACTTACAGAAGAGGATCTGTCAAACTGCAGTACATTAGAACAATGTCTAGTCGGACGACTCACAGGTGTGATGTGGAGGAACGGTGTACCTTACAATACCCGAGGCAACGGACCTATGCAGGTTGTCCTCGACGGCATGTACATCGAAGGTGATCAGATCTCGATGTTAAGTGCCGCGGATGTAGGGAGTATTGAGGTCCTGAGAAACATTAATCATACTGCAATCTATGGTTCATATGGAGGCAATGGTTTAATTGTAATTACAACAAAAAGAGGCAATGGCGCTACAACTGCATTTAAACCAACAGGCATTCGTACCATTATACCGAAAGGCTTTAACCTGAGTCGAACATTTTATAAACCGAGCTACGAAGCAAAAGATGTATCAAAAATAGTTTCAGATTTAAGAACGACAATACACTGGGAACCTAACATCATTACCGATCAAGTTGGAAAAGCAAGTTTCGATTTTTATACTTCGGACGAAAAAGGTCCATATACAATAATTTTGGAAGGTATAGACTTCAATGGAAAGATAGGCAGGAAAGAAATTAATATAAATGTGGTTGAATAAATTTACAAGAACATAAATCTTATGAAATATCCATGTAGTACAAACTGCACAAACACCAATGAAAATACTTGGATATTCCATATGGCCTTTTTAAAAAAAAATAATTACATATGAAACATATACAAATCAAAACGGAAGACCGTATCGCGAACATATTTTTAGACCGAGGAAAATCCAATGCAATGGATACGGTGCTGCTTGAAGAACTAATTGCTTGTATACACGATTTAAAATCAGATGTGGCTATTGAAGGTGTTATCATTCATGGCAAAGAAGGTTTTTTCAGCGCCGGTTTAGATCTGATCACATTATATGAATACAATGAAACCGAAATCAGAGACTTCTGGTCACTCTTTTTCAAAACAACACGTGATCTGGCTTCGTTTCCAAAACCAATTGTATCCGCAATTTCCGGCCATAGCCCTGCAGGAGGATGTGTTATCGCAATCTGTTGTGATTATAGGATCATGGCAGAAGGAAATTTTATTATCGGCCTAAACGAAATTCCAGTTGGATTAATTGTACCAGAAAGTATATTTCACCTTTATAGCTTTTGGCTAGGGAAAGGGAATGCCTATCGCTTTTTACTTGAGGGAAAATTACTGTCACCACAAGAAGCCCTTACAGTAGGTCTTGTTGATGAAGTCGTGCCAGCAAATGCAATTCACACCGCCGCTTTACGCAAGATCAAATCAGTAACCCAGTTTGATAAAGAAACATGGAAAACCTGCAAATTGAACTTCAGAAAAGAACTTCTAGAAAACCTCGGCGCAAAAGAGGAAGAAACAATTGAAAAAATATTAGAGCAATGGTGGAAGCCTCAACTCGTAGTATTCTAAAAACAATCATACACAATTTAACGAACAAAACTAAATAAGTCAATTAATTTAAGATTAACGTACAACGTATTTGAATAAAGCAACCGTTGTTCTATTTTTGTAATTAACTCGGATTAATAAAAATCCGCTCAAGTAGATGATAATAACCATGGTGAAAAAAATATTGGGAGTCTGGCTCATTGCAGTTTTTCTTTTCAGCAGTTGCAATAGAACTGCTGAGAAAAAGGAAAGTCAACTGGATTCTATCGATACGATAGCAAAAGATACACTGCCGATCCCATCAGATTCAACAGATACGATCCAAGAACAAGCACCACAGGGCGAATCATTAGACGCGGCCATAATGAATATTATTCAAGCATTTAACAAACAAGATTCCAAGGCTTTAAACAATTATATTGACAAAACGGTCGGTTATTACACCATCTATAGACCTGGAGTGCAAGCCATCTATACACATGCTGTGGCTTTTGATTTCAATCATCCAATACCCGATTATTACCCTTATCCGCATACCAATTTCTTAGGAAAGGTTACGATAGGGCAATTGCCGGTATATGACTGCGGAAAAGAGGCCTGGAATAAAAAGGGGTTATTTTGTAATAACAAACAACATCCAACAGAACTATCGCATACCGCAAAATTCATGAACGAGATCTCGGATGCTAAAATATCAAATGCTGAGATTCAAAAACTAAAAGCTTTAGAAGCTAAAAGTTACCGCGTCATACTAACCGATAAAAACGCTCCACTTATCTTCCACATCACAAATAAAAATAGTAAGTGGATATTTACGGTACTTGATCGTGCTTATGGTGGATGTGATGCCTAATAATAATGATTTATTTCACATTAAAAGCATTACATTCCTAAAAAATATTTAATTTGACAGTTTAAATTCACAATAACAATGAATAGTCTGGATCAGGAATTACAAGCAAAAGTCAACCAATGGCTTAGCTCAGAATACGATGAAGCAACAAGAGCTGCTTTACAAATTTTAATTGATAACAACGAAGTAACTGAACTAACAGATTCATTCTATAAAGATTTAGAATTTGGTACAGGAGGTTTACGTGGCATCATGGGTGTAGGATCCAATAGGATAAATAAGTATACCATCGGTAAAGCAACTCAGGGGTTGGCAAACTATCTAAAAAAGCAATTTCCAAATCAGGTCATTAAAGTAGCTGTAGCTTACGACAGCCGCAACAACTCACAAAGCCTAGGAACGCTGGTGGCTGATGTATTTGCGGCAAATGGAATCCAAGTATATTTATTTAATGAACTGCGTCCAACACCTGTACTATCATTTGCAATCCGTCACTTTGGCTGCCAAAGTGGTGTCATGCTTACCGCCTCACATAATCCAAAAGAATATAATGCTACAAGGCCTATTGGAACGACGGATGCCAATTAACAGCTCCGCACGATACAAATGTCATTACAGAAGTTAATGCTATCCATAGCGTTTCGCAAATATCATTTCAGCCAATTCCAGAAAATATTATACCTGTAGGAGATGAAATTGATGAAATTTACATTAATGAAAATAAAAAATTAAGTATCCACCCGGAGGCTGTAGAAGCTCAAAAAGATCTTAAAATCGTATTTTCTCCTATTCATGGAACAGGAATTACAATTGTTCCAAAATTATTGGAAGCGTGGGGATTTAACAATGTTTCCATTGTAGAAGAACAAGCCACTCCAGATGGTAATTTTCCAACAGTTATTTATCCTAATCCAGAAGAAGAAGATGCTATGGCATTGGCCAAAAGAAAAGGTGAAGAGCTGGATGCTGATCTCGTACTAGCAACAGATCCCGATGCTGATCGCGTTGGAATCGCAGTTAAAAACGATAAAGGTAGTTTTCAATTACTGAACGGTAACCAGATCGGTAGTCTACTTGTTTATTATGTATTAAGTTCTAAAAAAGAACAAAATCAACTTAATAACAATCCCTATGTTGTAAAAACAATCGTCACAACAAATCTTCAAGCTGAAATTGCCAACCATTTTAATGTACCTTACTATGAGACCTTAACTGGATTCAAATATATTGGCGAACTAATGACCAAATTAGGCGATTCAGCGACATATTTAGTTGGCGGAGAAGAAAGCTATGGTTACTTAGTCGGAAGTCTTGTACGTGATAAGGATGCCCCAAATGCATGCGCATTCTTAGCAGAGATGACCGCCTATTACAAATCGAAAGGCAAATCTTTATATGAAGTTCTCCTTGACCTGTATCAAGAATTTGGATGCTACCAAGAAAAATTAGTTTCATTAACTAAAAAAGGTAAAGCTGGTGCAGAAGAAATCAAAGCAATGATGAGTAACCTGCGTGCCAATTTGCCTAAATCTTTAGGAGGCATAGCTGTTGTAGAAGTTCGTGATTATGAAAATTCGGTCGCCATAGATATAGCCACCGGTACTAAAACAGTCATTGATCTCCCGAAATCGGACGTCTTACAATTTATCACTGTAGATGGTGATGTTATTTCTGCGAGACCATCAGGAACAGAACCTAAAATAAAATTTTATTGTTCAGTAAAAGCACCATTAACAGCTAAATCGCACTATGAACAGCTCCAAAAAGAGTTAGCCACAAAAGTGGACCGAATGATGGCCGATATTATTTAATCGTACGAATGGAAAAGTGGAAATTACTATCATCAGAATATATCTCGAAAGCACCTTGGGCTACCTTACGAAGGGATACCTGTGAGTTGCCTAACGGCAGTATTAATGATCATTACTATGTGCTAGAATATCCAAACTGGGTCAATATGGTCGGTATAACGGAAGACAATAAGTTGATCGTCATCAAACAATATAGACACGCTGCCGGCGAGGTTATTCTTGAAATACCGGCAGGAACGATGGAAGAAGGAGAAGATCCACAATTTACAGCGGAGCGAGAAATGCTTGAAGAGACAGGTTATTCTTTTACCAAGATTGAAAAAATTGCGGAACTTTATGCCAACCCTGCTACAAGTAAAAATATTACACATACTTACCTCATGCAGGGAGGAAAGAAGATCCAGGAGCAAGACCTAGATGAAAGTGAGCAAATAGATGTTTATTTGATTTCTATCGAAGAAGCAAAAGAATTGCTGTTGCAAAATAAATTTGGTCAGGCACTTCAAAGTTCAGCCTTATTTTATGCCTTTCACAAATTGAAAATATTTTAAGCATATTTAAATTAAAATTTCATACAGACCAGTAACAAA
>NZ_ASZT02000127.1:0-15720 GCF_001006065.1 Sphingobacterium sp. IITKGP-BTPF85 | reverse complement strand
AAAAGTCTTAAGTGCGGAACCATTGTCAAATTTTCAATCTTCTTTCAATGGATCAAATATTGTCAATGTATTGTTGACTCATTAGCACAAAAGTTTTTATAAATTTTAGTCTCTATAAGAAATTTGCTTACTTTTGATAAAAGAGTTTGTAAAAATTACTATGGCCAATAAAAAACTGTCAATAAATGATATTGCGAAGCATTTAAACATCTCAAAATCTACAGTATCACTTGTTATAAATGGAAAAGCAAGCGAAAGAAGAATTAGCAAAGATTTACAAAAAAAAGTTTTAGATTATGTAAAAGACGTCGGTTTTCAGCCTCATCACTTAGCACAGAGCTTAGCTACCGGGCGTAGCAATAGTATTGGACTAGTTGTTGAGAATATTGCGGATTCTTTCTTCGGACCTATAGCCATGATGATCGAAAATCTCGCAAAAAATCATGGCTTTCGCGTTATGTACAGCAGTACATTAGGGGATCCACAAACTGCAAACGAGATTATCAATTTTTTTAGACGAAGTCAATTAGATGGATACATTATTGCACCAACAATCGGAATCGACAAGATTGTACAAGAAATGGTTGCCGAAAAGATTCCCATTGTCTTATTTGACAGAGACCCCATCGCGGGAGTTCATTTCGTCGGAACAAATAATAAAGAAGCTACGATTGAAGCCTGCACACACATCTTCACACAAGGATTCCGCAACATCGGTTTTGTAACTTTAGATTCCTCACAAAGCCAAATGAGCGATCGATTGGAGGGTTACAAATAGCAGCTCATAATTTTAAGATTAAGCCGGTAGTTACACATATCTCCTTTGAGAAAGAGAAAAAACTTAAAAAAAAACAAATACAGGCGTTTCTTGAAAAAAACAAAACGTTAGATGCTGTTATATTCTCCACAAATTATCTTTGTATGATTGGATTGGAAGTCATCAATGAATTAAATAAAAAAATATCTCAAGATCTCGCAGTAGTATCCTTTGATGATCATGAAGCGTTCAATCTCGTATCTCCCAGTATTACCGCTATCCAACAACCTCTGGAAGAACTAAGTAAACATATAATCGAATTATTAATTCGGCAAATTCAGTATCCTGCTGAAACCGCTACAAGCCATATCACTTTAGCGTCCAGATTAAAGATTAGAAAATCATCAGAAAAGTAGATTATAAGGGAGATTTTAATAGATTAGCTTTCAAAAGAGAATCAAAATTCCCGAATGAAAACTAACCTATTTGAATTGGAAGTATCAATATACTTTGATCGACGACGCCTTATCATTGGCGGTAGGACTTAACGCCGAAAATAGCGGTGTATTTGCAGTCAAAGTCCAGGAGTTACCTGTAAAATCCTGATGTTCGTACAAAACCACAGAAAGACCGTTCGGAACTCTAGCCGAAGATGCCCAGTCATTTTCAATACCTCTTGCCACTAGATCAGCTAGCGTATAGTTACCTTTTGGAAGAAAAACTCCTTTCCCCCCATAATGCGCATCTTTATAAATAGTTACACCATCCACTTTTGCATTTACAATCACAGGAAAATGATCTGAGGGAAGAATATTCCCGGGGACTTGATGATACCAATCCACTAATCTTGAGTTCACAGTCCAGTGATTGGTCACAAAGATATGATCAATTTGACTATCACCAGTTGGGCTAATGTTCCATCCATTGCCCGTAACGCGTAGCGTTGGCGATTTAGCATCTGCGATATTCCATGTTTCCTCCAAAAGAGAAGATCCGTTAAGTACCTGATAAGCAGGCGAATTTTGATTCGCATTCAAATCGCCCATAAGTACGGCCGGGTTAACACCAATATTACTCGTCATTGTTGACAGCACCAAATTGGCACTATTGATTTTTGCTTGCGACCCCTGATGGTCGAAATGTGTATTATATACGTAAAAAATAAAAGCAGTTTCCTTATCTTGTAATTTTACCCATGTACAGATCCGCTTATAAGCGGCATCCCAGGAAGGTCCCGTAGCTGTGGTCGGTGCACCAGGTGATAACCAAAAAGTACCACTCTCTAAAGCCGTAAACTTTGCATTCTTATAAAAAATAGCAGAATGCTCAGATGAGGTACCGTCCCGGCCTACCCCCACTTTGCCGTAGCCAGATAAATCCGTTGTCATATTGGTCATTTGATTTCCCAGTGCCTCCTGCACACCTACTATATCACAGTTGTTGCTTAGGATTCGTTCCTTTACCAATTCTCTTCGCACCGTCCAGGCACGATTGCCAGTGTCAGGAGCATCTTGCCTAATATTGAAAGTCATCATGACATAACCTACACTTTCAGTTGTCAAAGATGCCTTTGCAGCTTTTTTGTTAACAGATGCTAATATTCCCTGATCTTCAGGCAACTGTTGTATTGATTTGGAGCATGACATAAAGCCGAAGCAAAAAGCAATTCCAATCCCTAATCCGTACATTAACTTTTTCATCCTATTTAGATTTAGTTATACCATAAGTGGTTGTAATTATTATATGCAACTATTTCAGTACAAACGTTCCTACTACCGGAAAATGATCTGATTCCTTATCCGCCCAGAACTGAACAGCATAATCTTTCACATCAAAAGCTTGATTAGGCGCATAAATGATCCAATCACAGGTATACGTTGGTTTAGGTACAGGCACCGTCCATTCACACGCATTGGCTTCACAAGCTAGCGTAAACCACTTCTGCAGGGCCGGCATAGTCTGTGAATTCGGCCGGGAGTTCAAATCGCCTCCCAGAATAATCGGTTTTTTCAGATCCTTTACATGAGACAGAATCTCCCCCACCTGTTTTAATCGAGTAGCATCATTCACCTTGTAGCCCAAGTGCGTGGTGGCAAAATAAAATTCCTTTCCTTCCTTTTCGATTCGCGCGTAACCTAAAGAACGAATATCATCACCATCATCGGCCACGCTAAGATGAAAAGACTGCGTATCTTGGAGTGGGTATTTTGATAGAATAACATTTCCATAGTCTCCTTGTTTAAGCGTCAGGGCATGAGCAAAATAGTAATACTTCATACCTGTCAATGCAGCTAATTCTTTCGGAAAATCCATCGGATTGATCGCCGTATTTCGTTCCACTTCCTGCAAGGAAACCACATCGGGATCCACTTTTTTATCACTATTGCAATCGCTTCAATGCCCATTTTTCGAGCACTGTAAATATTGTAGGTCATGGTTTTAATTTCTACCGGCTTATTATTTTCTTGAGCAAGCAGCTCTGTACTCCTAACAGATCCCATCCATACCAGTACAAAAAGAAGAATTTTCATTTGCATATATCGTTGTGTTTATAACTTTGAAACAGCCATGTCGCCATTCACGAAATATGGTGAATAGCAACATGACAATTTAATATTTCCATAGATTGAACAATCAAGCAATTCCCATCCTTATTCAACCACAATCTTACGAATCACATGATTCCAAGTATCCGCTATATAAAGCGCACCATCAGGACCAAATTTACATCCCTCTGGATCGTAGAACTTTGCTGTAAGCGCATTTCCATTCTGCAGTCCACTTGTTCCGGCCACACCCGCATAAGTCGATACAGCACCTTGGGGTGTAATCTTACGGATACAATGATTCTTTCGATCTGCAACATATAAATTACCCTCAGTATCTACATCCATTTGACCAGGAGTATTAAAACGGGCCGCAGTTCCACTTCCCGTTGCGTTTCCTGTAGTATTGGCATCAGGGCCGGCAAGTACCGATATGGAGCCAAATGTTTTGGTATTAGTGTCATAGCTTACGCGGTAGATACTATGAGCATTATAAGCTGCCGAAAGATACATGGTCTTACCATCCTTGGAAAAAATCATATCCATGATATTGACATTTTTTGAATTGACAACAAATACCGGTTCTAAACTTCCATCCGGCATCAAACGAGCTACTTTCCCTCCAGAATATATACCTACAAATACCTCGTCAGTCGCTGGGTTTACAGCCACTGCAGTAAGTCCGGCAGTAACTGATAATGCAGTCAGATTCGTCAGTTTATCTCCAGATTTATTCATTTTACCAAAGCCCATCGATCCATTCGCATTATTATCATTCGTCAGATATACCGTGCTTTGATCTTTCGAAAAATCAAAAGCCCTGAGTCGTTCCACTAACGTACTTTCCGAAGCTTTTAATAAAGTAGTTACTTTATTATTCGCTGCTACGCGAACAGCAGCATAATTGTCCGCACTGCTGGCCCCCTCTTCTACAAAGTAGAGCGCATTGTCACTGCTCCATTTTAAATACCGGGGGCCTGATAATTTTGCTTGACTAAAATCACCATCTTCATCAAGCTTGGTACTGCCCAGAAAAGTATAGACCACCGTCTGATAACCATATTCAAAATCTTGTTTATACGTATATTCCTGATCTCTTAATTTTAGTTTGACTTTTCCGGATCCTGCGTTCTGAGGTACACGTACCACGATAATCCGACCATTAGAACTCAGTACTGTCCCTTCTTTGTCATTAACAGTTACTTTTATCTGATCTAGGTCTGTTCCAAAATTAATTCCGTAGAGGGATAGTTCCGTAGAAGACCCGCCCGAAATTGGAGTATACTGTGTAATTTTGGCCGTACTGTTCTTGTCCGGATAAATCATATCCTTTCTTTCATCTTTACTACAGCCCCATAACGCCAATGTCATGCAGATCAATACCCCAGTGTGTAGCCTTGCCATGCTACGTATGATATAAAAACAAATTGTTTTCATGTTTCGTGATTTAAAAGTTTATCAATTCTTGATCAAAAAATTGGCGACAACCGGAAAATGGTCCGATTGCGAATAAGAGCTGTAATCCACATCGTATGTTTGAGTCATGACTGCATCTGCCGGCGCAAACATTAAGTAATCAATAGTACCATCAGGTTTAGGAGTTCCAGCTGTAAAACCGCAATACCCATTCAAACAGCCTGGAGTAAACCACTTTATTATAGCTTTAAAAGCTTCTTCAGAGGGCTTAGCATTCAGGTCTGTTGATAAAATAATGGGAAGAGTAAGGTCCTTGGTATATTGATGGATTAAATCAACTTGATATAATCGGTTTGCATTATCCGAGAGATGGTCCAAATGTGCTACCGAAAAATAAAAATCTTGTCCTTCTTTATTAAGTTTGACAATTCCTAAAGCTCTTATATAAGCATTGGTCTCTGAAGTGAGCACACCCAATTCATAGGTTTTTTTTCGTCAAATGGAAATTTAGACAAAATAAGATTACCATATTCCCCTTTATCCAGATTTCTGGCTTTAACAAAATAATAATAAGGCATGCCGGTCAGTTCAGACAATTTTCGGCCTGTATCAAAATTTTGATTGGTCGAGTTTACCTCCACCTCCTGAAGACCTACCAAATCGGGATCATTTCTCTTAATTACATCTGCAATCGCCTCTATTCCTTTCTTCTGTGCCGCATACATATTATAGGTCATGGTCTTAACCGAAACCCCCACAGGTGTAACTTCCTGCACAGGCACATCACTTTTACTACATCCTATCATTAGGAAAAGTAAAAAGCTCCATATTCGTATATTCTTTGTTTTCATAAAGTAAATTGTTTTTTAAGGCCGATTACGCTAAGTGTGCATGTTTTTTGTCCATGGTTACTTTGTGGTATTTTCATCGGTTTATATTATCTTGAATGACAACGAAAGTTTCATGAGCTGTGCGGTCAAACCGCATTTGAAATCGAGTACAGCTCATGATATTTTCATTATTTTGATGGCTATCGTACACTATTTAATCATTAGCGATCAGTTCTATTATTTCACTATAATTCACGATATTATTGACGGTTGCGCTCACACGAACATAAATTTTATTCCCATTCGCTTTGATTTTATAAAAATTCTCGACAAACTGTTTGTCATTAGCGAGCTCAAATGTATGCGTATCCTCAGAAGCCTTTCCTTTGGCTACTTTGGTCACATAATTAGCATTATTTTCATCTACTCTTGGTGTATAATTCCACATAACAGAAACATTGCTAAGTGAAAAAGACTCATCAGCCTTCGTTACCTTATAAGTGAGTTCGACTTTATTCCTTTCCGAAATTGTCGCCGAAGCTGCTATCCGAGAAAAAGGCGTTGCTTTTAAATCAAACTGCGTTTGGCCATTTACTTTCGTATATCCTTCGCAGACACCGATAAAAGGGCCATTAACCAGTATTCTATAATTTCCGTTGAATACGCGATTATTGGTATATGAACCATCGGCATTAGCTCTAAAATCTATCGAGGCAGTAGCACCTGTACCAATCTCAAAGAGAGATACTAACACGCCTCCAGAACCTTCAACAGGCAGTGGTATTGGCGTATTTGTCTCCATATCATAGACCGTACCGTGAAGTCCACCATTAGGAGCTTCCAGGTTATCTATTTCATTTTCGCAACCACTCAATGCGGACATAAAAATAAATCCGAGCACATAGCATATTTTTTTCATACCTATCAAATTGTATATGTTTACATTAATTGCCATAACCTGGATTTTGGATTAGGTTTACATTGGTACTTAAATCTGCAGGACTAAGGCGGATATAGTAGTTTCTTTCCAAAAACAATCGTTTTTGTTTAGGTGGTGTCCCAGTTTCAAAAGTATATTTATTACTTTTTACATTGTACCAGGGATACAAAGCTGTACCTCTATAATTGGTAAGCCCGCCCTCTGCTACGTCAAGATGCGCCACACGCCATCTTTTCAAATCCCAAAAGCGCAATTTCTCAAACGCCAGCTCTACCTTACGTTCCTGTCTTACCTTATCCCGGGAGATCGCGGTATGTTCTTTTATCCCAGCCCTTTTACGGATGGCATTAACAGCATCCAATGCTTCTATATCTTTTCCTCCCAATTCCACACAAGCTTCTGCAAAATTCAAATATATTTCTCCCAAGCGGAATACAACCCAAGGAGTCTCCGAACGTTTGGCATCAATATTGGTCATATCAGTGAGCGTCTCATCAAAAAATTTACGCATGTAAAGCTTGTTTTTGAAGCATCACCAACGTCTGCGCCACCATCTTTTCCCGAAGTGTTATAACGTACACCGTTCAGTGTAGCAATATTATCTTTATCGGGTTGGTTTTGGGCTTGATATTTTTGTCCAGAACCGTTTTGTCCATCAATTACGCCACGTATCCATTCTACTTTACTTCCCTTAAGAGGAGCTCCAGGGACATAGACCGACCCAAATAGACGGGGGTCTTTGCCGACAAATAAGTCATAAGGGCTGTTAAAGCTCAGTGGAGTTCCGTCGCTATTTTTCAAGATCAATTCGCCAGAACGTCCGTCCGTATATTCAAATGCTTCCACCATTTCCAATGTCGGTGTTACCCCACACCCCCATCCATCTCCACGGAACGAAAAAGGTGCATTCATTTTATCCCACATATGCCCCTTTCCTGCAGAAGCATTGAAAGATTTCTGAAAGATGTATTCACCATTATCACCATTTACACTTTTAGAAAATAACTCATAAAAGTTTTCGGCTTTATCACTATTCTTTGTATACAGTGTATAAGTTCCGCTATTAATCAATTCTTTTGAGGCATTATAGGAGTCCGTAAAATATCGGGTAGCTTCGCCACTGGCAATACCTACATATCCGCGCGTAACCGCTTCACCGCTTAAATTGACATTCGCGCCATATTTAGCAATTGACCCTGCATAAAGTCCAGCGCGAGACCATAGCGCAAGTGCTGCACCTCGAGTTGCCCGGTATTTACCTTCTGCAGCTCTCGAAACTGGAAGGATCTCACTGATCGCCTTACATTCATTGATGATAAAGTCATATACTTCAGATTCTTTATTTCTAGGCACCTGCAGTGCTGAAAAATCACCTGGTGTATATTCCTGAGGAGCCGTTAATAGGGGTACCCCTCCATAACGTTTGACCAGTCCAAAATATTCCATGGCACGTATCCATCGTGCCTCAGCATTAACCAATTTCTTTTCATCATCATTCAAAACTGTAGTTTCGTCCAATTTTTTTAAAAAATCATTTGTTCTCCTTATTTGAACATATCGGGTAGCAAAAGGATCCTCAAATACATAATCACTATAGGTATATACTGCATTTGCATTACTAAAAGCATAATCTTTCTGGTATGCACCTGTTGCTTCATCAGATAATGAGGTTAAATTCAGTAAATTTGATTTTCCGGTAAACCAATCGTCAAAATCATCTAATCTTAGGCCTTCATCATACATCGTGACCAGGACAGATTGTATCGCTTGAGGGCTTCCCCAGATGCGGTCAGAGGTAATCACGCCACTGGTCAGCTCACGGTCAAGATAATCGTTGCAACTGGATAGACCTACCGTAAGTAGACAGCTCCAAAGAATAGGGTTGAAATATTTAATCTTCATAATATTAAGAATTAAAAAACTACATTGACGCCCAAATTGAACGTTTTCAATTGTGGATAATACCGCAGGCGGCTTTGATTACTCTCAGGATCTATATTTTTCAATAACTCATCATCCCCAGTGAAGGTTAATAAATTGTTACCATTGAAATATATTCGACAACGGTCAATTTTTGAAGATTGTATCCATCTTTTTGGCAAAGTATAACCAATCTCTAACGTCTTTAACCTTAGATAGTCAGCTTTATGTAAAGACCAAGAATTGTCTGATCTGTTGTCCACTTGACCTGTGACACGAGCAGCGGGCATATTTCCTGCTATCCATTCACTATTAGGATCGGCAGGATCAGCACGGTGCCATCGATCAGTCATAAAGGCAAAACCATTCCCCAATCCCTGCTGGATAAAGGGATCCAGAATATCACCACTAATGTAAATATCATGACCTGCAGCACCTTGGAGAAATAGCGTCATATCAAATCCTTTATAATCTATTGACATATTCAATCCATAATACATCCGCGGAGTTGCTCCATGCCCAATTGGACCCGAATCGTTTCCATCGATAATACCATCTCCATTGAGATCTTTAAATTTAAGATCTCCCGGTAAGAGTGATCTGTTCGCATTGTTATCTTGAACAGGTGAATTCAAAATATCTTCATACGAAGTAAATTGACCCACAACAGTTTTTCCCCAACGAATATCCTTATTCCGATCATTGTTGTTGTTTTGCCAATTGTCATAAAGATTGGTAGAAGCAGCTCGTTCCACATAACCGTAACGAATACGTGTAGCAGAAAAATTGGCAGATACATTGTAGCCAAAGTCACCAATTTTATTCCTATGTCCCAAGGTCAATTCAAAACCTGTATTGATATCCGAGTTTAAGTTTTCCTGTGGCATTGATTCACCAAATATGGTCGGGAATGTCCCTTGCCTAGTCGCCGGCAGTCCTGAGCGTTCTCTTCTGAACCAATCAAACTCCGTAGTAATCAGTCCATTTTTAAAAGAAGCTTCAAAACCAAAGTTCATAATTTGCGATTCATACCAGGTCAACCAAGGATTAGCAAGTCCGCTACTTTTCAATCCTGTCGATAATCCCCCTGTCCCTAATACATAGCTGCCTCCATAGACATACCCATCCAAGTACTGGAATGCAGAGAAATCCCCTTCGTCACCAACTTTGGCATAAGAACCTCGAATCTTTATGTTATCAAATTGGGGCAGATTGTCTTTAAAGAATCTTTCTTCCGATATCCTCCATCCAGCCGACACACCTGGGAAAAAACCCCATCTTCGATCGCGTTGAAATTTATAAGAGCCATCATATCTGAAGTTAAATTCGATCAGGTATTTTTTATCATAAGCATAATTAAATCTTCCTACTAGTCCGGCATGCGCAGTTTCCACACTTTTACCGCTTGCATTCTGATTTTCAGTATCCCCTTTACTGATATCATCGATGATACCAATGGATGATTCCCTAAAACCGAGCACATCTGTTAACCGATCATGATAAGCTTCCCATAAAAGTAAACCACTTACATCATGTTTTTCATTGAATACATGATTGTAATTGATGGAATATTGCTGTGTTGGCATAAACAGATTTTCCATCTTAGATTCGAGACTCGCTTTTTTTCTCAGCGCTACTTCAGTATAGATTTCCGTTGCCTGGTTGTACTGGTAGTCACTTAAGCTTTCTGCCAGGTTTTCCATTCACTATTTTTATAGTCATAAGCGACCATTGCTCTTAAAGATAGACCGATATCCATGGCAACTTCCAATTTAAGTCTACAGCCCCATTAAACTCGCGTCTCAAACGCGAATCATAACCACTGTTATCGATATAAGAACTATGGATAGGATTGGCCATATTACCAATTGCCTGCCAGTAGTCGGGATTATCGTTAGCATAAATTGAATAGATCGGGATAGCCATTTGTGCCTGAGTAAATAGATCATCCCCGCCATAAGGTTTTTTACGATCCTGTAGACGACCCATTAATTTAAATCCGACACTAAAATTTGGCGAAACTGCAAGATCAATATTTGACCTTAGATTATAACGTTTGAAAGACCAATCATCAGATTTCAAGATCCCACCCTGGTCTACATAACCTAAGGAGTTATAATACTTAACCTGATCATTCCCCCCGTAAATACTCACGTTATGTGAGCTCTGAGGAGCATTATTACGGACAAGCGAGTTCCACCAATCCGTTCCCTGTCCTCCATTCTTATAGCCTTCCAGTTGCGCATCGCTGTATGCCGGTACGCCAGAATAAGGATTAGAATTATAGATTGCTTCGTTATACAAAGTAGCATATTCATAGGCATTCATCATCTTTGGATATCGTGTCACTTGTTGAAGTCCGACATATCCATTATATTCCACCTTAGCCTTTGAATTGCTTCCTTTTTTTGAAGTCACCAATAGCACGCCGTTAGAACCCTTAAATCCATAAACGGCAGCGGCGGCATCTTTGAGAATTGATATAGATTCAATATCATTGGGGTCAATTTGGGCAAAATCCCGCTGTACTCCATCTACGATAACCAGCATACTACCATAACCACGGATATCAACAGATGCTCCATCGTCACCAGGAGCACCGCTTCTTTGCACCGCTCGGATACCTGGCAGTCTCCCGGCCAGCATATTGGTTACGTTCGGTGTTTTTACTTTAATCAATTCTTTCGCTTGTATTGACGCTACAGATCCCGTTACTGATGCTTTTTTTGCACACCATATCCAACGACAACGACCTCGCTCATCATTTCTACACTATCCTGTAAAATAATGTTTAGAGTTGTTCTTCCCCGCAACGAAATCTCCTGACTTTTATAGCCGGCAGAAGAAACCAATAAAATTTCATTCGGTTCAGCTTGAATGGTAAAAACACCACTTCCATCTGTGCTGGTTCCAGTCGTTAGAGAACTTTTCAATCGAATGGAAACCCCCGCAACCGGCTTATTGGCAACATCCGTTACCCGACCAGTTATCGAGATCGGAACTTCAAAACGCGAGGCATTATTATTAACACCATTTAGAAGTTCATGACCAGATGCTGTCGAAGCCATTAGCGCAAAACATAACAAGCTGGCTCTTAGAGCTTTTTTGCAGCTGTTCGCATTTAAATCACGCTTTATCATTCTATAAAATTTAAGTTATTTAGATTAGTTATTTTTTGCACAATTCACCATATATACAGATTATAATCAACCCGTATTTCTTATTTCTGCTGCTTAGCGTTTATGCATATAAAACTTGTTATGGCAATGGATCAAAATTAGCGGGTTTCTTTGGATCAAAAATCGCAACACCCACTTTTGAATCTGCGCAACCATAGTATAGCAACCATTTCCTCGGAAATAAACCATTCCTTCAATGAAAACAGTACCGTCCACGTATTGACCACTCTTTTCAAAATCTTCCATTGGTCTTAGAAACGGAACATCCATACGTTGCAACACCCGGGTTGGATCTTGACTGTCAAAAAGTACTTGACCTGCAGAATAAGTTCCCTTATTGAATCGTTTATCACCCTTCACTGGATGATTCTTACCATTATACAACAGTAAAATTCCTTCATCTGTCAATATTGCGGGTGGCCCACATTCAGTCAGCGAACTATCAAAATAACCTTCTCGTGGAGATATGAAAGCTTTTAGTTCACCTTTTTCATCTACCACAGGCTCCCAATCGATCAGATTATCCGATGTAGCACCATATACTCCGTGCTCACCCCAATACATCCAGTATTTTCCATTCACCTGAGTAATAACTTGTTTATCACCGATCAATTTCGTCACTATGGATGCTGATTTATGAGATTTATCTACTAAGGATGGTAAAACTTCGATTTGCCAAAGATGGGCCCATATTTAGTCCATGTTTTTAAATCGCGTGATATGGCCACCCCAAGACGTGGAACCTTACGGTTCCATTGTGTATAAAACATCACGTAGCTACCATCTTCTGCTTCAGCCACACGAGGATCTTCTGTTCCACCGGGCCATTCATTTTCCTGCTGTCCATCTTCACCCGGATAAAAAACAGGAGTTTTTAAGCGCTCAAAACGCTTTCCATCAGCACTAGCGGCCAAACCTATCCGAGATGTTCTGTGTCCAATTTTTTTACCCGTTTTATCTTCTGCACGATAAAGAACATAAATACTGTCGCCTTTTACCACAGCTGCAGGATTAAAGGTGTCATTATCTTCCCATGGCACCATTTTCTTACTCATCGGATCATAAAATAAGGTTGTACTATCAGGTTCAATAACAGGATTTATCCCTGTAGGGCGTTCAAATCCTCCCATAGCCCAATCCGGTCTGCTATTCACTTTTCCATGCTGTGCTGCACAGCTTCCAAGTGCTAGGAGAGAAGTAATTACGCATGCATTCCTCATAACAAGATTAATGTGTTTCATATAATTTATTTTGTAGATTTTCAATTTCAATACACGCCCTAGTTCAGAGTAATTTCACTTTTTAAAAAAAAATGCAAAACCGGTTTTGCGACCCAAAAGTAGAAAAAGCTTATTACTAGTGCAATACCTATTTAAAAGATAATAATTATTTAACATTGGCTACCCAATAATTTAATTCAGTTCTCGGCATTATAAAATTTCTTCCAGTGATTTACCTTTGTTTCGGGCATGAAAAGCACGAATACAAATGATATTATCACCATTACGGCATAAAAAGAAATACATAGTAGCCCCCTAATGTACTGCCTTCAACAATTATTGGAAATATCCAAGAAATTATTGCAGCAAATAGCCAATGCGTTGTACTTCCCAGTGAAGATCCCTGTGCACGCACTTCATTAGGAAAGATTTCTGCCAAGAATACCCAAATCACCGCCCCTTGCGACAATGCAAAAGAGGCAATAAAACCTAAAATATAATATAATAACAAATCGGAATGGATTCCCTTTAAACCAAAGGCAGCCAATAATAAGAATAAAAACATACCCACGGCTCCACTGAGCAATAATTTTTTACGTCCAAAACGATCGATAATACTCATACCGATGAGTGTAAACAATAAGTTAATTCCACCGATAAAAATAGGTTGCAAGTAAGCCAACTTAGCACTGAATCCAGCCATTTCAAATATGCGAGGTGCATAATATAATATTGCATTTATACCCGTCATTTGATTGAAAAAAGCCAATAGCACAGCGAGTATGATCGGTTTAGCATAAGCCTTCTGAAAGAGATTAATTTTACCTGCTGAATTCAACTGCATCGGAGCATCTTGTATAAACGGCTGATTTAAACGGCGAAAACTTATTTTAGCTTTTTCAATTTGTCTGTGTTGCAATAACCAACGGGGGCTTTCCGGAATATATTTTAGCAATAGAATAAATAATGCAGCAGGTAAAGCCATAATACCAAGCATGTAACGCCAAGAACCTGTCTCTCCCATAAAAAGAAAATTGGTGAGGTAAGCCGTAAAAATCCCGGTCACAATCATGATCTGAAATGTTCCCGTCAATTTTCCCCGATCATTAGCAGGTGCTATTTCAGAGGTATATACAGGTCCTACGACCGAGCTAATTCCAACCGCTATACCTCCGAAGAGACGAAAGAGAAGAAATAATTCCCATAACGAGGCGATCGCACAACCTATAGCCGACAAAAGATAAAGCACAGCAACGAAATAAAGAATCGGTTTACGACCATAACGATCTGCAAGCCGTCCAGCAACGATCGCACCTAAAATGGTACCGATCAATGAAATGGATACCGTCAATCCATGTTTAATAGCATCAAGCTGCCATAATTTTTGAATAATTTGTTCTGCTCCCGATATCACAGCTGTCTCGAACCCAAATAAAAAGCCTCCTAAAGATGCAATTAATGTAAATTTCCAAACTGGTTTCATATGTTATGGTGTTCCAAGGTGAGTCCCAAAAATAAGTTCCGCTCATCAAATGAAGCGATTTGTACATCGACATCCACCGATGCTTTCACCTTATCTAAAAATAGATATGAGATTTTGCGATACTTCCGCCAATAACAACAGTATCAGGCTTTAATGGTTCAATATATGCCTTGATGAAAGTGATAAGTTTATGAATAAGAAAATCGAAGGCTTCATTTTGCAAAGTTTCCAAACGATCATTCTCAATGAGATCTTTTATATTATCAATTGGAACATGTCCAAATTTTTGTCCCAGATGAGCCAAAATACCACGTGTCGATAGTGAGTCTTCAACGATACCTTTAACGAAAGCCGCTGATCCAAAGTTAAGGTCCACTATTTGCCCATTATCATATAATGAAGACCCCAGACCTGTTCCTAATGTCAATCCCACTACACGCCTTTGATATAAGTTTTTAAAAAACACTTCCCCTATCAAAAATGCAGCCGCATCATTGTGAAATTGAACAGAATTTGGCTGAATATTAGTGATTTGACACAAATATTTTTTGAGATTAAAATGGAGCAAACTTTGATACTTGTTCATACCGTCCATTAACGATATTCCATTTTCGTAATCGAAAGGTCCAGGACAAGAGACAATCATTTGTTCAGGCACCCCCGAGCAACTCATCATCGTTTTTTGAATAACATGGTCGATCTCAGTGAGGATTTGCATCTTTCCTCCGTTACTATCTACCTGACCACGATAGTAAGAACCATCAATTACCTGCTCTGAGTGACAATTAATGAGTGCAGATGAACAATGGGTACCACCCAAATCAATACATAAAGTAATATTTTCGTTTATTAACATTGGTTCTAGAAGTTGGTTATTATAAATTCCCTTAAAAGCAAAACCGGTTTTGCTTGATTAAACAAATATAATAGTAAAAATCTAAAATCAAATTTTATGAAAAAATATAATAAATCGCTGATTTAAAAGTTATCATTCAATCCTACCGTGTACCAGATCATAAAATTATAATTTAGTACAAGTCGAAATAAGTAACGAAATCTCATTCTTTTGTTGGATTAACGAAAGCCCATGCATATCATATATAACAAACTAGTACCTGCTTTCACAGGCACTAGTTTATTTATTTAATTTTTTTTCTTCCCAATAAGCGACTCGTCACAAAACTAACCAGCGTACCAATGGCCGCCAAGATCACAGTCTGAAAAAGATCGCCAAAGGAGAAACTTGCCCATATGGAGCAGATCGTACCTCCTAGTGCCGAGATCCGGATATCATTTAGTTTCATCCCTGATCTCCTTTCCTGTATCCAGCTCATATTTTACGATACGATCTGGAGGTTTTATATGACCTGTATTATCTTCTACCACATCCAAAAGGCCATTTGAAGAGCGTGCTTGCGCATTATTTTTC